>NZ_JBSFWJ010000055.1:0-43315 GCF_053592695.1 Saccharopolyspora sp. NPDC002578
GTTGGCCGGCCACAGCGTTCCGGCGACGAGGTCCCGCTGCGTGCGCCCGCGCAGTGTAGACGTAGCCCTCCGCGGCGGCGGGCGCCGCGGTGACCAGCAGCATTCCCAGCCCGATCGCGGCACCGGTCGCAAGCTTCTTCACGAACGATCCTCTCGTCAGCACAGATGACGCGCACCGGCCGGATCATCGGCCGGTGTCGCTTCCCGAATCGGGGCGGACGTCGACTCCTTCGCAGCACGACTCTCGCCGCTCGACGCCCGGAATCCGGTCCGCCCCGCCCGGCAAGTCGACCGCACCGACGCGCACCCGATCACCGGATCACGCACCAGGCTCGACTATGCGGGGAAATCTTCCTCGAACCTCGGACGCGGGGCGCCCGGCCGGACTCAGCCGGAGGCACCCGCGACGGCGCCGGTGCGGAGGAAGTCCGCGGTGCGGTCCAGGGCGGTTCGCGCTTCGGGGAGCCGCTGCAGGATCCAGCCGTGGAACATGCCCTCGTACTCCTCGTAGTCGACCGCGGCCCCGCGGGCGCGGGCGAGGGCGTTGAGCCGTCGCGCGTCGGAGAGCAGCACGTCGCGCGTGCCGCTGAGCACCCGCATCGGGCCGAGGCCACCGAGTTGCCCGTACAGCGGGCTCACCCTCGGATCATGCGGATCGAGATCGCCCGCGTACAGGCGACCGGCCTCCCGCAACCCGGCGATGCCCAGGTACGGGTCCTGCCGGTCCAGCGCGGGGACGTCGGGATGGCTCACCGCGATGTCCAGCCACGGCGAGATCAGCACCAGACGTCCCGGTTGCGGCCGTCCGAAGGCCGCCTGGCGCTGCGCGAGGAACAGGCTCAGCGCGCCCCCGGCGGAATCACCCATCACGACCTGGTCCGCCGGTGCCGCTCTCGCCGCGGTGCGCTGGAACGACGACCACACCATCGGCAACGTCGCGGTGTGGTCGTAGGTCGGCGCCAGCGGGTACAGCGGGACCGACACCGCCGCGCCGGTGCGAGCGATGAGACGGTCGAGGAAGTCCCAGTGCGCGGCTTCGATCTGGTGCACGTACGCGCCGCCGTGCAGGTACAGGACGTGCTGCGGGTTCCGCGTGCGCGGCGGCCGGAGCGTGTAGCAGCAGTGCCCCCGCACGTCGTGCTCGGTGACCTCGAACCGGTCCCGGAAGGACGGCGGCAGCTGGGCGTGCTCGGACTCGTGGCTCTCGGCGCTGCGCCGCAGCAGCACCGGATCGGCGAACGTGCGCTTGCGCCGGGTCAACCGGTACTTGCCGATCGTCAGCGCGCTCTGCCAGCTCACCATCGTTCGGCTTCCTCGGGTCGTGGTTTCCGGGTACCCACGGCGCGGGTTTCCACGCGCCGGCCGGATGAAACCGGCTCCGCACGCCGCCGCGCCCGCTCACCCGAGCGGCGGGTCCGGGAGCCGGGGCTTCGCTGGTGCCTCGGGCTCCTCCGGCGCGCTGGGCGCGGCGGGCGCCTCCGGTTCGGGCCGCACCGGCGGATCGGGGGCTTCGGGTTCGTCGGGTGCGCGAGCCGGGGACGGCTCCCGCCCCGGGTGCTGTTCGTCCATCACCGCTCCCGGTTCGAAGGTTCGGGATCCAGCGCTACCCGTCCTGCCCGCCGTGCACACGAATCTTCGCGCGCTCGTTCCCTCGCGGCGGCGGCCCCGGCGGGCCCTCGAACTCGGTTCCGATTATTCGTCCGCCAAGCGGGGTAGGCGGGGGCCAGTGCCCCCGACCCCTTGAGGAGACCATGGTCGCCCACGTCTTCGTCCTAGGACTCGACGAGCGCAACCGGGAAACGCTGCGCGGCCTGCCCGCCCTCGCCGACTGCGAACTGCACCCGCTGCTCGACGTCGACCGGCTCGTGCACGTCGACGAGATCGACCTGCCCGCGCTGCTGGAGGAGGCCGACCGCGAGTTGAACGCCTTCGACGGTCGGGTGGACGCCATCGTCGGCTACTGGGACTTCCCGGTGAGCTCGCTGGTGCCGATCCTCTGCGAGCGCCGCGGACTCCCCGGCGCGGACCTGCGCGCCGTCGTGCTGTGCGAGCACAAGTACTGGAGCCGCGTCGTGCAGGCCGAAGTGATCGACGACGTGCCCCGCTTCGGGCTGGTCCACGTCGACGAGGACACCGCTGCCCCGGACGGCGTGCGCTACCCGCTGTGGGTCAAGCCGGTGAAGTCCTTCTCCTCGCAGATGGCCTACCGGGTGACCGACGACGAGGGATTCCGCGCCGCGCTGGCCGAGATCCAGGAGGGCATCGACAAGGTCGGCAAGCCCTTCGAGGACGTCCTCGCCCGGCTCGACCTGCCCCGGGAGATCGCGGAGGCAGGCGGGCGTTCCTGCGTCGCGGAAGAGGCGGTGAGCGGGCGGCAGATCACCGTCGAGGGCTACGACCAGGGCGACGGCGTGCACCTCTACGGCGTCATCGACACCGTGAACTACCCGGGCACCTCCAGCTTCCTGCGCTACCAGTACCCGTCGTCGCTTCCCGCGGACGTGGTGGAGCGGATCACCGCGGACACCCGGCGGGTCATCGAGCACATCGGCCTGCGCCACGTGCCGTTCAACGTGGAGTTCTTCTGGGACGAGGACTCCGGCGCCGTGCACCTGCTGGAGATCAACGCCCGGCACTCCCAGTCGCACGCGCCGATGTTCGAGGACGTCGACGGCGTCCCCAACCACCAGGTGCTGGTGCAGCTCGGGCTCGGCCGCGACCCGGACTTCCCGCACCGCCAGGGCGAGCACGCGATCTCGGGGAAGTGGTTCTACCGCACCTTCGAGGACGGCTGGGTGCGCCGCGCCCCGACCGACGCGGAGATCGCCGCGCTCGAACGGGAGCATCCGGGCGTCCGGGTGCACCTGATGGCCGAGGAGGGCGAGCGGCTCTCGGAGCTGCCCGACCAGGACAGCTACAGCTACGAGCTCGCCCACCTCTACATCGGCGCCGGCTCCGAGCAGGAGTTCCACGACACCTACGAGCGCTGCACCCGCGCTCTGCCCTTCGAGATCGAACGCCGAGGAGGTGACGCATGAGGACGGTGACGAACCTGCCGCACGCGGTTCGCACCGACGAGCACGTGTGGATCCCGCTGTCGGACGGAACCCGGCTGGCCGCGAAGATCTGGCGGCCGGTCTCCTCCGACGACGCCCCGTGCCCCGCCGTGCTGGAGTTCATCCCGTACCGCAAGCGCGACCTGACCGCGCTGCGCGACTCGATCCACCACCCGTACCTCGCCGGGCACGGCTACGCCTGCCTGCGGGTGGACCTGCGCGGCAGCGGCGAATCCGAGGGCGTGCTCACCGACGAATACCTGGAGCAGGAACTCCAGGACGGCGAGGAGGTGCTCGCCTGGATCGCCGATCAGCCCTGGTGCACCGGCCGGACCGGCATGATGGGCATCTCCTGGGGCGGTTTCAACGCGCTGCAGCTGGCCGCCCGCAAACCGGAGAGCCTGAGCGCCATCGCCGCGGTGTGCTTCACCGACGACCGCTACGCCGACGACGTGCACTACATGGGCGGCTGCCTGCTCAGCGACAACCTGTCCTGGGCGTCGACGATGTTCGCCTACAACTCCTGCCCGCCCGATCCGGCGCTGGTCGGCGACCGCTGGCGCGAGATGTGGCACGAGCGGCTGGAGGGCAGCGGGCTGTGGCTGCGGGAGTGGCTGGACCACCAGCGCCGCGACGACTTCTGGCGGCACGGCTCGGTGTGCGAGGACTACTCGTCGGTGCGGTGCCCGGTGCTCGCGGTCAGCGGCTGGGCCGACGGCTACTCCAACGCCGTGTTCCGGACGCTGCAGAACCTCGACGTCCCGCGCAAGGGCCTGATCGGCCCGTGGTCGCACAAGTACCCGCACCTGGGCCAGCCGGGCCCGGCCGTCGGGTTCCTGCAGGAACTGGTGCGCTGGTGGGACCGGTGGCTCAAGGACGTCGACAACGACGTGATGGACGGGCCGATGCTCACGACCTGGATGCAGGACAGCGTGCCGCCGTCCACGGCCTACGCCGACCGGCCCGGCCGGTGGGTGGGCGATCCCGCATGGCCGTCCCCACTGGTGGAACCGGCCCGGCACCCGCTGCGCCCGCACCACGTCGGACTGCCCGGCGACGAACCGGAGGAGAGCGAGCTGGTCGTGCAGTCCCCGCTGTCGGTGGGCCAGTTCGCCGGGAAGTGGTGCTCCTACAACGCTCCCCCGGACCTGCCCTACGACCAGCGAGAGGAGGACGGCGGCTCGCTGGTGTTCGACACCGAGGCCTTCGACGAGCGCGTCGAGATCCTGGGCGCGCCCGTGGCCGACCTCGACATCGAGGTGAGCGAACCGGTCGCGATGCTCGCCGTGCGCCTGTCCGACGTGCGCCCGGACGGATCCGCCACCCGCGTCACCTACGGGCTGCTCAACCTCACCCACCGCGAAGGGCACGACGAGCCCGCGGAACTCGTGCCGGGGCGGCGCTACCAGGTGTCGGTGGCGCTCAACGGGGTGGCGCAGGCGTTCCCGGCCGGCCACCGGATTCGGGTGTCGCTCTCGACGTCCTACTGGCCGCTGGCGTGGCCGCCGCCGCGCCCGGTGCGGCTCACCGTCCACACCGGACGCAGCTCGGTGCTGCTGCCGTGGCGGCCGAACCGGGGCGATGAACCGGAGGTGCGCCCCTTCGACGAACCGGAAGGCGCACCGCCGGTGTCGTCCAGCCAGCTCGAACCGGGCGAGGAGCGCTGGACGGTGTCCCGCGACCTCGTCGGCTACGAGTCGGCGCTCGAAGTGGTCAAAGACCTCGGCGTGGCCCGGCTCGACGACATCGACCTCGAACTCACCCGGAAAGCCTGGGAGCGCTACAGCTGGACGGGCGACGACTTCGACTCGGTGCGCGGCGAGAACACCTGGTGGATGGGATTCCGGCGCGGTGACTGGGAAGCGCGGACCGTGACCCACACCGTGCTCACCTCCACGCCCGAGGAGTTCCAGCTGCACGCCCGGCTCGACGCCTACGAGAACGAGCAGCGCGTGCTGTCGAAGAACTGGCGGCACTCGATCCCGCGCGACCACGTCTGACCGCCGGGCGAGCCCGGACGAACCGCACGACGAAGGAGGCGCCACCATGGCCGACCAGAACTCCGCTCCCCCGCCGCAGCAGCAGACCCCGCCCGGATCGAGCGAGACGATGGTGCCCGCTCCGCGCGACGAGATGACCGACTACCGGGGGCGCGGGCTGCTCGACGGCAAGCGCGCGCTGATCACCGGCGGCGACTCCGGGATCGGGCGCGCGGTGTCGGTGGCGTTCGCCAAGGAAGGCGCCGACGTCGCCATCGCCTACCACGCGGATCTGGAGGACTCCGACGCCGAGCGCACCGCGGAACTCGTCCGCGCCCAGCGGCGGCGGTGCGAGCTGCACAAGACCGACCTCGGCGAGGAAACCGCCTGCCAACGGCTCGTCGACGGGGTCGCCGACGAGCTCGGCGGCCTCGACGTGCTGGTCAACCACGCCGGAACCCAGGCACCGGTGGACGACTTCACCGACACCACCACCGAGCAGTTCGACCGCACCTTCAAGGTGAACGTCTACGCCCCGTTCTGGCTCACCCGCGCCGCGCTCGCGCACCTGCCGGAGGGGTCGGCGATCGTCAACACGGGTTCGGTCAACGGCCTGCGCGGCAACAAGACGCTCATCGACTACGCCGCCAGCAAGGGCGCCGTGCACGTGCTCACGATGTCGCTGGCGCAATCCTTGGCGCAGCGGGGAATCCGGGTCAACTGCGTCGCGCCCGGTCCGGTGTGGACACCGCTGATCCCGGCCACCCTGCCGGAGAGCTCCGTGGAGGGCTTCGGCGAGCACGTGCCGATGGGGCGGATGGCGCATCCCGACGAGATCGCGCCCTCGTACGTGTTCTTCGCCGCCGACCGGCTCTCCAGCTACTACACCGGCGAGGTGCTGGCGCCCGTCGGCGGCGAGACCCATCCGGGGTGACCGGGAGGACCACGTCGACGACGCGGAAGGCGGTGAACGACGACCCGTGGACCCGCACCTGAGCGGGACGGCGCCGGAGAGCGGACCAGCGCACTGGTTCCTGGCGGCGGAGGAACGCGGCAACCCGGCCACGGACCTCGACCGGCGGAACCCGGCGGGGACTTCCTGGTCGGCGGGCAACCTCGCGCAGCCGCTGATCGACGGAACCGAATGCTTCCGGCACCTCGTGGCCGAACTCGACGACGTCCACGCCGGGGACCGGATCTTCCTGTCCGCGTGGATGGGCGTGCGCGGCAAACCGCTCGACGAAGCGGGCCACGCCCTGGGGGCGCTGCTGAAGCGCGCCCTGGACGCCGGCGCCTCGGTGCACGCGCTGTTCTGGTGGCCGTTCCTGACGTTGCGCCGGGACCTGATCCCGGACAACCGGCGGTTCGTCACCGCACTGCGCCGCCGCGGGGGTGCGGCGCTGCTCGACCAGCGGGTGCGGCCGATCGGCTGCCACCACCAGAAGTTCCTGGTAGTCCGCCGGCCGCGGCGCCCGGAGACCGACGTCGCCTTCGTCGGCGGGATCGACCCGTGCCCGAGCCGCCGCGACGACGAGCACCACCGCGGCGATCCCGACGTGCAGTCCTCCATCGACGACCGCTACGGCACGCGCCCGGCCTGGCACGACGCGCACCTGCTGGTGCGCGGCCCGGCCGTCGACGACGTCGAGCACTGCTTCCGGGAGCGGTGGTCGGACGCGGCGGCCTCCCGGCGCGGGCCGATCTCCCGGACCCGCCGGTTGCTGAGCCCGCGGCCCGCGCCGCTGCCCACGCCGCTCCCGCCGCCGCCCCCGGCCGGGACGTGCTCGGTGCAGCTGCTGCGGACCTACCCGGCGAAGCGGCCGCGCTACCCGTTCGCCCCGCAGGGCGAGCGCAGCGTCGCGCGCGGCTACGTCAAGGCGCTGCGCCACGCCCGGCGGTTCGTCTACGTGGAGGACCAGTTCCTGTGGTCACCGGTGGTGGCCGAGGCCTTCGCGGCGGCGCTGCGCCGCGAACCCGGTCTGCGCCTGATCGCCGTGGTGCCGCGCCTGCCGGAGAAGGGCGGCACCGTGGAGATCGCCACGAACGGCGTGGCCCACGGCAAAGCCCTCGACCTGCTGCACGCGGCGGGCGGCGACCGGGTCGACGTGTACGACCTGGAGAACGTCGCAGGGCTGCCGATCTACCTGCACTCGAAGGTCTGCGTCGTCGACGACCGCTGGGCGGCGGTGGGCTCGGCGAACCTGAACCGGCGGTCGTGGGCCTACGACTCGGAACTCACCGCCGCGGTCGTCGACGAGGAGCCCGGAGGTCACGCCTTC
Source organism: Saccharopolyspora sp. NPDC002578 (assembly GCF_053592695.1). Lineage (NCBI taxonomy): Bacteria > Bacillati > Actinomycetota > Actinomycetes > Pseudonocardiales > Pseudonocardiaceae > Saccharopolyspora > Saccharopolyspora sp. NPDC002578. The sequence continues at coordinate 7,315 of NZ_JBSFWJ010000055.1, forward strand.
GCCCGGGACCTGCGCCTGCGCCTGTGGCGCGAGCACCTCGGCCGCGAGCCCGGACGCACCTCGGACCTGACCGATCCGGTGGCGGGAGCCGACGTGCTGCGCCGAGCCGCGGACCGGCTCGACCGCTGGCACCGGGCGGCCGAGCCGGCTCCGCGCCCACCGGGGCATCTGCGCGGCCACGCCCGGCCCGGCGCCTCCCCGCTGACCCGCGCCTGGGCGGTGCCGGTCGAACGAGCCGTGATGGACCCGGACGGCCGACCGGCCCGATTGCGCGCACGAGGCCGGTGGTGACGCATCGCGGAGATGTCGGTGGGCGCTGACACACTGGGATCCGGATGCGGCCGAGTGACCCGGGTTCGCCGCCGTCCTGCGCTCGACGAAAGGAAGCGGATGTCCGCTCCGGACAAGCACGACCCGGCCACGGTCGCCGACACGACCTGGGCCGTGCACGGCGGGAACGCCATCGACCCGGCCACCGGCGCGTTGCGCACCCCGCTGGTGCTGGCCAACTCCTACCTGCTGCCCGAAGACGCCTCCGAGGTGAGCTGGTCGGATCCGAACCGACTCGTGTACGCCCGCAACGGGCACGTCAACCAGCGCGCGCTGGAGTCCAAGCTGGCCGCGCTCGACGGCGGTGAGCAGGCGGCGGTGTTCGCCACCGGGGTCGCCGCGCTGCACGCGGTGTTCTTCACGCACCTGCGCAGCGGTGACCACGTCGTCGTGTCCTCGGTGACCTACGAAGCGGTGTGGCGGTTGTTCGCCGAACTGCTGCCGGAGCGCTACGGGATCGAAGCGACGTTCGTCGACAGCACCGACCTGGACGCGGTGCGCGCCGCCATGCGCCCGGCCACCCGGCTGGTGCACGTGGAGACCATCGCGAACCCGACCACCGCCGTCACCGACATCGCGGCCGTCGCGGAGATCGCGCACACCGGCGGGGCGCTGCTCAGCGTGGACGGCACGTTCACCCCACCGCCGCTGTACCGGCCACTGGCCGACGGCGCGGACCTGGTGGTCCACTCGCTGACGAAGTTCATCAACGGGCACGGCGACGCCACCGGCGGAGCGGTGATCGGCTCGCACGAGCTCGTCGGGAAGATCCGCGGAGACGCCGGCGTAGATGTCGGCGGGATGCTCGCACCGTTCAACGCCTGGCTCATCATGCGCGGATCGGTGACGCTGCCGCTGCGGCTGCGCCAGCACCTCGCCTCCGCGCAGCGCATCGCCGAAGCCCTCGACGCCGACCCGCGGATCGCGTTCGTCGCCTACCCCGGCCTGCCCGATCACCCGCAGCACGAGCTCGCCACGCGGCAGTTCGGCGGCCGTGGCCACGGCGCCGTGCTGGCCTTCGCGCTGGACGGGGACACCGCCGTGCAGAACCGGTTCGTCAACGCGTTGCGCGTGATCACCTCCGCGGTCTCGCTCGGCCACGACGAAACGCTGATCGTGCACGTCGCAGCCGGTGCTCGCGGCGGCGACGAGCACTACCCCGAGCAGTTCCAGCGCTACGGCCACCTGCGGCTCGCCGTCGGCTTGGAAGACCCGGAAGACCTGACAGCCGACATATCCAACGCTCTCTCCGTTGCCTTCCCCTGATGACCTGCGTAGGGGTCGGGTGGCGGAACCTCAGGTGTCTTCTCGCTGCGGGATCTTTTTCCCGAGTGGCTTCGCCACGAGGGAAAAAGCCGTCCTCGCGAGAAGACGACTGAGAACCCGCGGGTGGTCGGCTTGCTTTGGTGGTCACTGCTCAGCGGCTTCGCCGCTGACAAGATGACGGACGAGGGCGACAGCAACGAGTTCGCGGGTGTACGTGGAGGGTGAGGTGGGGTTGATGTTCAGCGGGCTCAGTGCTTTCCCGTTGACTCCGGTCAGCGAGGACGGGGTTGATGAGGTGGCGTTCGGCGGGCTCGTCGGGCGGCTCGCGGCGGCGCGGGTGGACTCGATCACCGCGCTCGGGTCCACCGGCTCCTACCCCTACCTGGAGCGGGCCGAACGCGCCCGCGTCGCGCGGCTCGCCGTGGAGCACGCCGGGGACGTTCCGGTGCTGGTCGGCATCGGAGCGCTGCGCACCAGCGAAGTTCGCTCCCTGGCCGAGGACGCCCAACGGGCCGGGGCCGCGGGCGTGCTGCTCGCGCCGGTGTCCTACCAGGCGCTGACCGCCGACGAGGTGTTCGGCCTCTACGAGGACGTCACCGGCGAGCTGTCGGTCCCGCTCGTGGTCTACGACAACCCCGGCACCACGCACTTCACGTTCACCGACGAGCTCCACGCCCGGATCGCCGCGCTGCCCAACGTCGCCTCCATCAAGATCCCCGGGGTGCCGCCGGCGCCCGCGGAAGCCGAATCCCGCGTGTCCCGCCTGCGTTCGCTGCTGCCCGAGTCGGTGACGATCGGGGTCAGCGGGGACCCGCTGGCCGCGACCGGGCTCAACGCCGGGTGCGAGGCCTGGTACTCCGTAGTGGCCGGAACCCTGCCCGAACCGGCCCTGGCGATCACCCGCGCGGCGCTGGCGGGCGACGCCGCCACCGCGAACGCGGAATCCGAACGGCTCCGCCCGCTGTGGGAGCTGTTCACCCGCCACGGCAGCTTCCGCGTCGTCTCCGCGATCGCGGAACAGCTCGGCCTCGTCTCCCACCCCAACCTCCCCCGCCCCGTACGAGCCCTCCCCGAAGCCGACCGCGCCGACGTGACCCGCGTCCTCCACGACCTCGACCTGCACCGCTGATCACAGTGCCCCGGACCGGACGGCGCACTAGCCGACCGGTGCAGCCGCGGGCGCGGTGAGGTCTTCGCCTGGCATGCCTGGGGTTCTGCCGAAACGCGCGACCTTCACGCGCCGCCGACCGCTCGGGGTCAGTGCGGGGTGAGGGGGAGGTCGCGGAGGTCTTGCCAGAGGGCGGGCCACGGGGCGGTGCGGCCGGTGAGCTGCCAGATCGTCGTGCGTTCGGGGACGAGGCCGCCGTAGGTGCCCAGCGGTGTCGGTGCGTCGACGACCGCGACCGGGCGGGCTTCGGTGAACCACGGGCGCAGCCGCGCGGGGTCGCCGACGAAGAGCATCCGGTCTTGGTGCTCCGGTGGTGGCGGGAACCAGCCGTAGGCGCGGTTGGTGCTCGCGGCGGGTGGCAGCCCGAGTTCCGGTGGTGCCGCGTCGAGGTAGGTCGCGTGGACGTAGGGCGTCGCCACGAGCGCGGTGCGGGCGCGCTGCTCGGCGGGGATGTCCGCGTAGGCGCGGGCGGTCGCGGTCACCAGTTCGTCGGCGAAGCGCGGCGAGGCCATCACCGAGGTGAACGCCAACGCGCCCGCGGCGAGCACCGCGCTGAGCGCGACGACCGGCCACGCCCGCCGCCGCGCGCCCGCTTCCCTGCGGTGCTGCAACGCGACGGCGCCGATCGCGACGTACGGCGACCAGAGCGGGATCAGGTAGTAGTGGCGGCCCGAACCGAGCACGACGGCGGCGACCAGCAGCACGAACACCACCGCGAGGAACCGGTGTTCGCGCCACCGCTCCTCCCTGCAGAGCGCGACGAGTCCGCACACCGCGAGCCCGAGCGTCAGCGGCCCGGTGACGGCGACGCCGTGCAGCACCACGAGGAGCCTGCCGCCGTAGATGAGCTCGTTCTCCCCCGCCACCACCTGTGCCATGTCCGCTTGCGGCCAGCCGTGGACCGCCTGCCATCCCAGCGTCGGAGCCGCGATCAGCAGTGCCAGCACCACGCCCGCCCACAGCAGCGGACGGCGCAGCAACTCGCGGGGCCCTGCCAGTCCGACGGCGGCGAGCAGCACGATCCCCAGCGCCAGCACCTGGAACCGGGTCTGCGCGGTGATCCCGGCGAGCGCGCCGAACACCACCAGCAGCCGGTCGTCGCGGAGCCGGATCCAGCGCAGCAGCAACCAGAACAACCCCGCCCACAGCGCGGGTTCCAAGGTGTACGGCGTCAGCCAGTGCCCGAACTGGGCCGCGGCCACGCACGTCGCCTGCCCCGACGCGGCGAGCACCTGCGCCCGCCGGTCACCGCCGAGTTCGCGGGCCATCAGCGCGACCAGCACGATCGCGGCGGCGGTGGCCAGCACCGCCGGGAATGCCAGCACCACCTGGTTGCCCGGCGCCACCGCGTCGGCGACCCGGGCCAGCAGCGGGGTCAGCGGCGGCTGGTCGACCGCGCCCCAGTCGAGGTGGTGGCGGCCGATCGTGAGCATCAGGTCCTCGTCGAACCACCTGCGCGGGACGGCGGCGAGCACCAGGTGTGCGGCGGCGACCGCGGCGGCGATGACCGACACCGGCGCCCACGCCGGCCGTGAGATCTCCACGCCCGCTCCCGTCTCCCCGTGATCAGCGAACCCAGCGAACACCATGCCGCGGCGGCACTGTCAAGGGAGGCGGTTCGGAGCGAAGGCCTCCGAGGTTTTCCCCTTCGCGCGGCGAGGAACCCTGGTGCGACCGGCCGCGGACGACCGGGCCATCACCGAGGAGGTGCACGTGCTGGGAGAACCGGTGCGCGGCGCGTTGGCGGGCGCCGCCGGAACGACCGCGCTCAACGCCGCGACCTACCTGGACATGGCGGTGCGCGCCCGGCCGGGCAGCACCAGTCCCGAGCAGACGGTGCGGCAGGCCGAACGCCGCTTCGGCGAGCTCCCCGGCGACGACGCCTCGGCCCGGGACAACCGCAGGTCCGGGATCGGCGCCCTGCTCGGCATCGGAGCCGGTATCGGAGTGGGTGCCGTCTACGGCTGCGTCCGGGCGAAGGCCGCGCACGCGCCGCTGCCGGTGATGGCCGTCGTCGCCGGTGTCGCGGCGAACGCGGGCAGCACGGCGCCCATGTCCGCGCTGGGCGTGACCGATCCGCGCGAGTGGACCGCACGGACCTGGCTCATGGACCTCGTCCCGCACCTCGCCTACGGCGTCGTCACGGCCGTCACCTTCGACGCCTTCGCGAGGCACCGGGGTCGCCGGTGAGGTCCGCGGCCGGAAGTGCCGCTGTGATGCGAAGTCCGCCGCCGGGACGCGGAGCCAAGGTGAGGGTGCCGTCGTGGGCGTCCACGACGCTGCGCACGATCGCGAGGCCCAACCCGGCGCCCGCGTGCTCCTCGTCGCGCACGCGTTCCGCGCCGCGCTGGAACGGCTCGGTCAGCCGCGCCACCAGTGCCGGGTCGAGCGCGTCGCCGGTGTTGTCCACGTCGAGCACGGCCGCGCCCGCCCGCACCTCGGTCCGCATCCGCACCAACCCGTCCGCGGGGAGGTTGTGCACGATCGCGTTCTGCACCAGGTTCGTCGCCATCCGCAGCAGCAGCGGTCCCGATCCGGAGGTCGCCGCCGCCGTACCCGCCACGTCGAGCGCCACCCCGCGACGCTCCGCGAGGGGCAGCAGCGTCTCGACCGCTTCCTCCACGAGCAGCGAGAGGTCGACGGGTTCGCGGGTGAACGACCGCCGGTCGGCCCGGCTGAGCAGCAGCAGCGCCTCGGTCAGCTCCACCGCCCTCGTGTTCACCCGCTCCAGGCGCACGAGGAGCTCGTCCACGTCCCGCGCGGGATCGTCGCGGGCGACTTCGAGCAAGGTGCGCGAGATCGCCAGCGGCGTGCGCAGCTCGTGGGAGGCGTTCGCGGCGAAGCGCTGCTGTTCGGCGGTGTGCGCCTCGATCCGTTCGAGCATCTCGTCGAAGACGTCGGCCAGCTCCCGGAACTCGTCGCGCGGGCCCTCCAGGTCGATCCGGTGCGACAGCGACCCGGCGGCGGCCAGCTCGGCGGCGCCGCCGATCCGGTGCAGCGGGGCCAACATCCGCCCGGCGAGGAACCAGCCGCCGACAAGGCCGAACACCAGCACTCCCGCCAGCACCGCCGCCGCCTTCGGGGCGAAGGCGCGCAGCAGGTCCCCGCGTCCGGGGACGAACCCCGCCGGGCTGCGGACCTCCTCGGGCACGTAGCGCAGCAGGAACAACCAGACGACGACCAGCAGCAGGGCGTTGGCGAGCAGGAGGAACCCGGCGTAGCTCAAGGTCAGCTTCCACCGGACGCTGAGCCCACCGGGCCTACCCACGCGGAGCCTCCTCGGCGGCGTCGATCCGGTAGCCGACGCCGGGCGCGGTGGCGATCAGCCACGGCTCGCCCAACCGCTTGCGCAGCGCCGACACGGTGATGCGCACGGCGTTGGTGAACGGGTCCGCGTTCTCGTCCCACGCCCGCGCCAGCAGCTCCTCGGCGCTGACCACGCCACCGTCGGCCGCGACGAGCACCTCCAGCACCGCGAACTGCTTGCGGGTCAAGGCGACGTAGCGGCCGTCGCGGAAGACTTCGCGCCGGAACGGGTCCAGCCGCAGACCGGCGAGCTCGCGCACCGGCGGCCGGGCGTGCGCGCGCCTGCGGTCCAGCGCGCGCAGCCGCAGCACCAGTTCCCGCAGCGCGAACGGCTTCGTGAGGTAGTCGTCGGCGCCGAGCTCGAAGCCGGTTTCCTTGTCGTCGAGGCGATCCGCCGCCGTGAGCATGAGGATCGGCAGGCCGCTGCCGGAGTCGACGATCCGCCGCGCCACCTCGTCGCCAGACGGCCCCGGGATGTCGCGGTCGAGGACGGCGAGGTCGTAGGTGTTCAGCCGCAGCAGCTCCAACGCGGTGTCGCCGTCCCCGGCGACGTCCGCCGCGATGGCCTCCAGCCGCAGGCCGTCGCGCACGGCCTCGGCCAGGTAGGTCTCGTCCTCCACGATCAGCACCCGCATGCGGGGAATCCTAGGTGCCGGGGGATATCGCGGGCGTATCCGAAAACGAAGACGACCGCGCAACAGCGCGCGGTCTTCGCTGGTCCCATGCAGACCACGACCTCGCCCCGCCCCCGGCGCGGGCACCGGAAGCTCTTCGTCGGAGTCGCCCTCGTGCTCGCGGTGACCGGCGCGCTCACCGCGCAGCGGGTGCTCGCGCCCTCCTGGTCACCGTGGGAGGCGTTGCGGGGCCAGCCCACCGCGGCCGACGGCGCGATCCCCGCGGGCCTGCGGCTCTCCGTGCACGACGAGGCGTCGCCCGCGGTGGCGCGGCTCGACGAGGACCTGCTCGCCGCGCTGCGGGAGGCTGCGGCCGACGCGACGGCCGACGGCGTCCAACTGCTGGTCAGCAGCGGATGGCGCTCGGCGGCCTACCAGGATCGGCTGCTGCGGGACGCCGTGGACACCTACGGTTCGCGGTCGGAGGCGCTGCGCTGGGTGGCGACGGCCGCGACCTCCGCGCACGTCTCGGGCGATGCGGTCGACATCGGCCCGTACGACTCCTCGGACTGGCTGGTGCGCCACGGCGAGGACTACGGGCTCTGCCAGATCTACGGCAACGAACCCTGGCACTTCGAGCTGCGCCCGGGGACCACGACCGAGGGCTGCCCGCCGAGGTACGCGAACCCCGCCGAGGATCCGCGGATGCAGCTGTGAGCGGGGAACGCGGGCGCGCGCCGCCGTGGCCGGTGCGCGCCCGCGTTCGGTCACCGGTACTCGGGCAGGTGCGCGTCGTCCTGCCCCGCGGGCGCGAGGTGCAGGGCGTGCCCGCCGCCTCCGGCGAGCTCGGCGCGGATCACGGTGCTCGCGTCGACGAGGCGGTGGTCCACCTCCACCTCGTTCGGGTTGGTCTCGACGTCGGTGCCGGGAGCGTCCCGGTAGAAGTGCGCCACGTACCGGCCGTCGCCGAGGAAGTCCAGCGGGATCTCCAGCGTCCGCTGCTGCTCGTCGGTCAGCGAGCCCACGAACCACGCCGGGCCGCTGCGCCGCGCCATCGTGATGAAGTCGCCGATCTCGCCGTGCAGCACGCGGGTCTCGTCCCAGGACACCGGGACCTGCCGCAGGAACTCGAACTCCGGCACGCCCTCGTAGTGCTCCGGCACGTCCGCGAGCTGCTGCAACCCGCTCAGCAGCACCGGGTACAGCGCGAGCTGGTGCGCGCGGGTCGTGTGCACGCGGGTGCCGTCGTTGCTGTCGCCGTGGTCGTCCTGCGGGCTCTGCGGCGGGAACCAGGTGATGTCGAAGATCCCCGGCGTGTAGTCGAACGGCCCGGCCAGCATGGTGGTGAACGGCAGCGTCACCGTGTGCTCCGGCGGGTTCCCCTGCGACCAGGCGTCGTACTCGATGCCGCGGGCGCCTTCGCGGGAGACGAAGTTCGGGTAGGTGCGCTCGATGCCGGTGCCCTTGATCGGCTCGTGCGCGTTGATCAGCAGCCGGTGCCGGGCGGCCTTGTGGATCACCCGCTGGTAGTGCTCCACCATCCACTGGTCGTGGTGGTGGTGCGCGTCGATGTCCCCGGCGTAGCCGGTCTTCACGCCCGGCATTCCGAGCTCGGCGTAGAGGGCGAAGGCCTGGTCGAGCTGCCGCTCGTAGTTGTCGACGCCGCCGCCGGTCTCGTTGTGCGCGAGGAACGCCACCCCGCGCTCGCGGCAGCGGTCGAGCACCTGACGCAGGTCCAGCTGCTCGTTCGGCGTGAGGAAGTCCTGGTCGTCGCCGAAGTCGCCGCCGGTCTTCCAGCCCTTGTTCCAGCCTTCGGCCAGCACGTAGGGAATCCCGTTGTCCGCGGCGAAATCCACCGCGCGCAGCACGTTCTCGGTGCTCGCGCCCAGGTCCGGGCCCTCGATCCAGGTGTTGCGTCCCTTGTGGATCTCCCACCACACGCCGAGGAACTTGCCGGGCGCGATCCACGAGGTGTCCTCGATCGCGCAGGGCTCGTTGAGGTTGAGCACCAGGTTCGACTCGACCAGCGCACCCGGCTCGCGGCCGATCAGGAACGCCCGCCACGGAGTCGGGAAGGGCGTGCGCAGCAACGCCTTCCGCCGCCCTTCGCCCTTGCGCGGCACCAGCGCGCTGCGCAACCCCGGCCCGCCGTCGATCTTGGTGAGCGTCATGTCCGGGTAGCTCAGCAGCGCGGCCTCGTGCACCGCGAGGTACAGGTCGTCGGCGACCCGCAGCGTCAGCGGCGTCGCGAGGTCGCCGAGCCGTTCGGCGTCGTCGCGGGGTTCCTGCCAGGGGTGCAGCTTCCCCGCGCCGGTCAGGGGCGTCTCGGTGTAGAGGTATTCGACGGAGTCGTAGTTGGCCGGGGTGGACCACGCGGTGTGGTCGGCGGTGAAGCGGAACTCGGTGTGCTCGTCGAGCACCTCGAAATCGCCGAGGTCGGGCTGCTGCGGGAAGAAGTAGCGGAATCCGACGCCGTCGTCGAACACGCGGAACTCGACGTCGAAGTCGACCTGTTCGTGCAGCCGCACCACGGTGCTGCGGCAGTGGCTGCGGATCTCGGCCGACGAGCCCCACACCGGCCGCCAGGTCTCGTCCAGTTCGTCGTGGGCGATGCCCACCAGCTCGGCGGCCTCGCCCAAGCGCCGGTCGCCGAGTTCGAAGCCCATGCCCGACCAGTCGAGCACGACCTGGGTGCCGCGGGTGATGCGGTACTGCGGTGTCCCCTCCTGCAACCGGAACTGCGCGGTGATCGAGCCGTCGGGCGAGCTCGTCGTGATCGGTTCGCCCGCCGCTTGCGCCGCGGTGCCCGGACTCCAGGCCAGTGCGGTGAATCCGGCGACGCCCGCCGCCTTGCCGAACGTGCGCCGGTCGATCTCGTTCGTGGACATGCGACCCCTTCGTCGTCGTTGCGCCACCGGCTCGTCCGTCCGCAGCGGGGCGATCCGCCGCGGGCTCGGCCGGAAGCGGGTCGAAACGATCGATCAAGACCGGCGGCCAGTGTTCAGCCGACCGCGGGGCCGGTCAAGGGAAAGGGCACGTCATTGCGACATCCGGGCGACCCGCCCGATCACCGATCAGTCCTCAAAGGATGGTCCGCGGTTCTCAGTGCTGAATCCGGCCCCAGGAACGCGCGGCGCGATCGGACGCGTCCCCCAAGCCGACGATCAGGTTGACGGCCATCGGGATGAACACCTGCTCCAGATCGTCGAACCGGTCGAAGTGCCCGGACAGTTCGAGGGTCACGTAACCGTGCAGCATGCTCCACAGCTGCGCGGCGGCGCGGGCCGGTTCCTGCTCCCGGATCCGGCCCGCGCCGACGGCCCGGTCGGCGGCGGCGACGAGATGCCCGTAGGCGCGCTCGGCCACCTCCGACTCGCCGGTGGAACCCCCGGACGCCGGTAGGCCGAACATCAGGTCGTAGAGGTGGGGGTTGTCCCGAGCGGCGGCGCGGTAGGCCAGCGCGAGGCCGCCCAGATCGGTGATGGGGTCGTCGGTGATCGGCACCGCCGCGAGGCGGCCGTCCAATCGCCGGAAGCCCTCGTCGACGACCGCGGCGAGCAGCTGCGGCATCCCGCCGAAGTGGTGGTAGACGGCCATCGTCGACGCGTCGACCTCGCGCGCGAGCCTGCGGGCCTGCAGCACCGCCGGACCTTCTTCGACGAGCAGTCGTACCGCGGTCTCCACGAGCCGATCCCGCATGCTCGCGCCGCTCTTGTCCGTGGTGCTCACTCTTGCCAACCTCCCATAACGCCGTTATGTTAGCCGCATAACAGCGTTATGAACAGGACGGAGCTCGATCATGAGCGACAACCCCTACCTGAACGGCAACTTCGCCCCCGTCACCCAGGAGCACACGCTGACCGCGGTGGCCGTCACCGGGTCGATCCCGGAACACCTCGACGGGCGCTACCTGCGCAACGGCCCCAACCCGCTCGGCGAAGTCGATCCGGCCACCTACCACTGGTTCATGGGCGACGGCATGGTGCACGGGCTCCGGCTGCGCGACGGCCGCGCCGAGTGGTACCGGAACCGGTGGGTGCGCTCGCCGGAAGTCGCCGCACGGCTCGGCGAACCCCTGCCGGGCGGCCGCAAGCACCGGGCCGGGCTGAACACGCTCGGCGCGAACACCAACGTCATCGAGCACGCCGGGCGCACCCTGGCGCTCGTCGAAGGCGGCGTCGCGAACTACGAGCTCACCGACGAGCTCGACACCGTCGGCCCGTGCGACTTCGACGGCACCTTGACCGGCGGCTACACCGCCCACCCCAAGCGGGACCCCGCCACCGGCGAGCTGCACGCCGTGTCGTACTTCTTCGGCCGCGGCAACACCGTGCAGTACTCGGTCATCGGCGTCGACGGCCGGTGCAGGCGCAGCGTCGACATCGAGGTCACCGGATCGCCGATGATGCACGACTTCTCGCTGACCGAGAACCACGTGGTGTTCTACGACTTACCCGTCACCTTCGACGTCCGGGAGGCTTCGCGGACCACGGTGCCGCCGCTGCTGCGCAGGCCCGCGCAACTGGTGCTGTCCGCGATCATCGGCAAGGTCCGGGTGCCCGATCCGATCGCCGCGATGGCCGCCGATCGGGGCGGCGCCAACACCGGGTTTCCGTACCGCTGGGACCCGCGCTACCCGGCGCGGGTCGGCGTCATGCCGCGCGATGGCGGCAGTGCCGACGTGCGCTGGTTCGAGGTCGAACCGTGCTACGTCTTCCACCCCATGAACGCCTACGACGACGGCGCGACCGTGGTGCTCGACGTGGTGCGGCACCCGAAGATGTTCGACGCCGACCGGCGCGGCCCCGACGACGGGCCGCCCGCGCTGGATCGCTGGACCGTCGACCTCACCGCCGGGAAGGTGCGCGAACAACGCCTCGACGATCGGCCCCAGGAATTCCCCAGGGTCGACGAACGACTCGTCGGACGGCGGCACCGCTACGGCTACGCGCCCGCGGTCGGGCGCAGGCTGGAGCAGGGATCCGCCCTGCTCAAGCACGACCTGCGGGAGGGCACGACCACGACGCGGGAGTTCCCGCCCGGCACGGAGATCGGCGAGTTCGTCTTCGAACCCCGCACCCCGGATTCCGCCGAGGACGACGGCGTCCTGATGGGCTTCGTCCACGACAAGCGGGAATCCCGCAGCGACCTGCTGATCCTCGACGCGGCCGGCCTCGACACCGTCGCCGCGGTGCACCTGCCCACCCGGGTGCCGAACGGTTTCCACGGGAACTGGGTCCCCACCGGACGATGACCTCCACCGCCTGTCTTTGATCTTGGCTTGAGCAGTGGGCCGGGTAGCGGAACCTCAGCGGTTTCCTCGCTGCGGGATCTTTTTCCCAAGTGGCTCCGCCACGAGGAAAAAGCCGTCCTCGCGAGGAAACAGGAAACCGCTGAGAACCCGCCGGTGGTCTTCTTGCTCAAGCCGGTCGCTGCTCAGCGGCTCCGCCGCTGACAAGACAACGACCGACAACGTCGCTCACTGGGAATCCGAGATCAAAGACAGGCGGTCACGATGCGCGATGGCCCAGGGCGGCCGAAATGCCCTGGGCGCTGCGGCCGACCACCTTCACCAGGCCGCGCATCCGGGCGGCGGGCATGTACGGCCGGGTCGCCGAGACGCTGATCGCGCCGACCAGGTCGCCCGCCGCGTCCCGGATCGGCGCCGCGACGCAGCGGATGCCCGGCTCGTTGTCCTCGGTGTCCATCGCCACCTGCGAGTCGACGTACTCGCGCATCCTGGCGGTGAACGCGTCGATGTCCCCGCCGCGCGCCGCGCCGGGTTCGACCGGGGTTTCGGCTTCGTACAACGGCTCCCACTCCTGCGGCGAGTCCAGCAGCAGCGCCATGCCGACCCCGGTGCGGGTCAGCGGCATCCGGTGCCCGATGCGCGAACGCATCTCCGCACCCCGGGAACCGGGCAGCTTGTCGAGGTAGAGCACCGAGGCGCCGTCGCGGACGGCGAGGTGCACGGTGTCCTGCAACTGCTCAGAGAGCTCCTCCAGCACGGGCCGCGCCACCACCGGCAGCGGATTGCCGTGCAGCGCCTGGAATCCGAGTTCGATCAGCGTCGGCCCGAGCGCGTAGCCGTCCCGGCCGGTGCGCAAGTACCCCTCCCGGACCAGCAGCTGCGCCAGCCGGTGCGCGGTGCTGCGGCCCAGACCGGTGCGCTCGACGAGGGCCCGCAGGTCGGTGGCGCCGTCGGCGACGGCGCGGACCACGGCGAGCCCCCTGGCCAGCGTCCGGGTGCCCGGCAGCTCGGCGGCGTCCTCGGAAACCATGCCGCGATCCTACATATCGGGACCGTATTCGCATTATCGGGAATCATCTCGCACAGTTCCGCCCATGACCGACGCCGCTGCGAGCCTGATCGCGCTCGATTGGGGGACCACCGCCCAGCGCGCCTGGCTGCTCGACGGCGACGGCGGAATCCTCGCCACCCGCCGACCCGAACTGGGCCTGCTGCCGACCACGGCGGGGCTCGACGTCCGCGACGCCGACGCGCGGGCCCGCGCGTACGAGACCGCGTTCTGGTCGGCGTGCGGCGAGTGGGTCACCGCGCACCCGGAGCTGCCGGTGCTCGCGTGCGGGATGGTCGGCAGCGCGCAGGGCTGGGCCGAGGCGGGCTACCTCACCGCCCCCGCCGAGCTCCGCTTCGGCTCCGGCGCGCTCACGCGGGTCGAGCACCGCGGCGGTGCCGCCCACCTCGTTCCCGGGCTGCGGACACCGTCCCAGCACGGCCGCCCGGGCGACGTCATCCGCGGCGAGGAGACCCAGATCGTCGGTGCGCTGGAGGCACTGGGCTCCCCCGCCGAGGCGGTCACGCTGGTGCTGCCCGGCACGCACGGCAAGTGGGTGCGGGTGGACGGCGGCAAGGTCGTCTCGTTCGCCACGGCGATGTCCGGCGAGCTGTTCGGCCTGCTCACCACCGGCGGCATCCTCGCCCGCACCGCCGCTGGAGCGCGCCGCGACGACGCGGCGTTCGCGCGCGGACTGGCCGCCGACCGTTCGCGCGGACTGTCCACCGAACTCTTCGGCGCCCGGCCGCTGGTGCTCGACGGGCTGCTCGATCCGGCCTCGGTGCCCGACTACGTCTCCGGCGTGCTCATCGCCGACGAGGTCGGCCACCTCGCGCCGACCGTCGGCGCGGGCCCGGTGGTGCTGTGCGGCACCGAGGACCTGTGCCGCCGGTACGCGGCGGCACTGGCCGCGCACGACATCGTCCCGACCGTGCTCACCGAGGACGTGGCGGCGCGCGGGCTGTGGCGGATCGCGCTGTCGACCGGACTCCTGGGCTCGTCCGGGCGGAACGGGTCATGACCGAGCATCGTCCCCCGCGACATCGAGGAACAGGAGCGGCAATGGCAAGCACCGGACTGGTCGCGATCCTGCGCGGCGTCACCCCCGGCGACGTGGCCGGCATCGGCGAAGTCCTCGCCGACGAGGGCATCGACGCCATCGAAGTACCGCTGAACTCCCCGGAGCCGTTCACCTCGGTCGCGCGCCTCGCCGCCGCCGTGGGCGACCGGTGCGTGGTGGGCGCCGGCACCGTGCTCGACGTGGAGGACGTGGCGCGCGCCCGCGACGCCGGTGCGCGGATCGTCGTCGCGCCCAACGCGGATGGCGCGGTCATCGCGGCGGCCGTGGACGCGGGGCTGCGCCCCTACCCCGGCGTGGCCACGCCGACCGAGGCGTTCGCCGCCGTCGCCGCCGGAGCACGCCACCTCAAGCTGTTCCCCGCCGACTCGATCGGCATCGCCGGGATGAAGGCGTGGCGCGCGGTCCTGCCGCCCGACGTCGAACTGCTCCCCGTCGGCGGAGTCGACGAGACCGGCCTCGCCGCCTGGGCGGCGGCCGGAGCGGGCGGCGCGGGCCTCGGCTCCGCGCTCTACCGGCCGGGCGACGGTCCCGAACGGGTCCGCGCCCGAGCAGCCGCGTTCCGCCGGGCCTGGACCGCCGGAACCGGCTGAGGAACCCGGCTCGCGGGCTCGCCACGTCGGCGCCGAAGCCGATGAGCACCGCCGAACGACCCGCCGCGCAACTCACCCCGAACGTGCTCCGGAGAAGGAAGAGCCATGAAGATCACGTCAATGACGACATATCAGGTTCCGCCGCGCTGGCTGTTCCTGAAGATCGAGACCGACGAAGGCGTCGTCGGGTGGGGCGAGCCGGTCCTGGAGGGCCGCGCCGACGCGGTGGCCGCCACCGTCGACGAGCTCTCCGACTACCTCATCGGCCAGGACCCGTCCCGGATCGAGGACATCTGGACGGTGCTCTACCGCGGCGGGTTCTACCGGGGCGGCGGCATCCACATGAGCGCGCTCGCCGGGATCGACCAGGCGCTGTGGGACATCCGCGGCAAGGCGCTCGGGGTGCCGGTGCACGACCTGCTCGGCGGCCGGGTGCGGGACCGGATCAAGGTCTACTCGTGGATCGGCGGCGACCGCCCCGCCGAGACCGCGCAGGCCGCCGCCGCGGTGGTCGAACGCGGCTTCACCGCGGTGAAGATGAACGGCACCCAGGAACTCCAGTACCTGGACAGCTGGGCCGAGGTCGACCGGTGCGTGGCCAACGTCGCCGCGGTGCGGGAGGCCGTCGGCCCCGACATCGGCATCGGCGTGGACTTCCACGGCCGCGTGCACCGGCCGATGGCCAAGGTGCTGCTGCGCGAGTTGGAGCCCTACCGGTTGATGTTCGTCGAGGAACCGGTGCTCTCCGAGCACCTGGACGATTTCGCCGGCGTGCTGCGGGGTTCGCCGATCCCGATCGCGCTGGGCGAGCGGCTGTACTCGCGGTGGGACTTCAAGTCGGTGCTGGCCTCCGGGGCGGTGGACATCGTGCAGCCCGACCCGTCGCACTGCGGCGGGATCACCGAGGCCCGCAAGATCGCGCACATGGCGGAGGCCCACGACGTGGCGCTGGCGCTGCACTGCCCGCTCGGGCCGATCGCGCTGGCCGCCTGCCTGCAGATCGACGCGGGCTGCCACAACGCCACGATCCAGGAGCAGAGCCTCGGCATCCACTACAACACCTCCAACGACCTGCTGGACTACCTGGTCGACCCGGCGGTGTTCACCTACGACGCCGGGCAGGTCGCGATCCCGACCGGACCCGGACTGGGCATCGAGATCAACGAGGCCTACGTCGCCGAGCGCGCCGCCGAAGGGCACCGCTGGCGCAACCCGGTGTGGCGGCACGCCGACGGATCCGTGGCGGAGTGGTGAGCGACATGACCGACACCGCAACGACCGCTCGCTCCGCTTCCCGCGCCCGCGTGCTCATCGCGGTGCTGCTGTTCGGCACCGTCTTGATCAACTACCTGGACCGCTCGAACCTCTCGATCGCGCTGCCCGCCATCGCCGAGGAGATGGACCTGTCGAAGGCCCAGCAGGGCCTGCTGCTCTCGGCGTTCGGCTGGACCTACGCGGCGATGCAGCTGCCCGGCGGCTGGCTCGTGGATCGGATCCGGCCGCGCGTGCTCTACCCGCTGTGCCTGGTGCTGTGGTCGCTGGCGACGGTGTTCATGGGCATGGTCGGCGGTTTCGTCGCGCTGATCGTCTTACGGCTGCTGGTCGGCGCCTGCGAAGCCCCCGCCTACCCGATCAACAGCCGGGTCGCCACGGTGTGGTTCCCGGAGCGGGAACGCGCGACCGCGATCGGCTTCTACACGTCCGGCCAGTTCATCGGTCTCGCGATGCTGACTCCGGTGCTGTCGTGGTTGCAGGCCGCGGTGTCCTGGCACTGGGTCTTCATCCTCACCGGCCTGGTCGGGATCATCTGGGGCGCCGTCTGGTACCTCGCCTACCGGGAACCGCGCGAGTCGCGGGCCAACGCCGCCGAGGTCGAGCTGATCAGCTCCGGCGGCGGGCTGGTCGACCTCGTCGACGAGCAGCCCAAACGCGCCCGGATCACCCGCGGCGACCTCGCCACCGTGCTCGGGCGACGGAAGCTGTGGGGCATCTACCTGGGCCAGTTCTGCCTGACCTCGACGCTGTGGTTCTTCCTCACCTGGTTCCCGACCTACCTGGTGGAGTACCGCGGCATGGACTACATCGAGTCCGGTTTCCTCGCCGCGCTGCCGTTCGTGGCCGCGCTGATCGGGGTGCTGACCTCGGGCGTGGTCTCGGACTTCCTGCTGCGCCGGGGAACGTCGCTCGGCCTGGCGCGCAAGGCGCCCATCGTCGTCGGCCTGCTGCTGAGCACGCTGATGGTGGGCGCGAGCTTCACCGACTCGACGGCCCTGGTGATCGTGTTCCTGTCGGTGGCGTTCTTCGGCAACGGCCTCGCCTCCATCACCTGGTCGCTCGTGTCGGCGCTGGCACCGGAACGGCTGCTCGGGCTCACCGGCGGCATGTTCAACTTCATCGGCAACCTGTCGTCGATCGCGACGCCGATCGTGATCGGGTTCCTGGTCACCGACGTCAGCTTCAC
Organism: Saccharopolyspora sp. NPDC002578; assembly: GCF_053592695.1. Taxonomy (NCBI): domain Bacteria; kingdom Bacillati; phylum Actinomycetota; class Actinomycetes; order Pseudonocardiales; family Pseudonocardiaceae; genus Saccharopolyspora; species Saccharopolyspora sp. NPDC002578. The sequence goes on from NZ_JBSFWJ010000055.1 coordinate 24,430, forward strand.
CCCGGCCTTCGCCTACATGACCGCGGTCACCCTGCTCGGAATCCTGTCCTACGTCGTACTGGTCGGCCGAGTCGAACGCGTCACCGAGCGGTGACGAAGCCGGATCAAGCCGTCCCCTAGGAGGAATCCCAGTCGACGCCGAATCCGCTCGCCACGCTCACCAACTGAAATCCCGGTATATCAGGAGATCCGTGATCACCGGAGTTCGCACGCGGACCGTCCACAGGAGACTCTGCTCGGTGAACACGTTGGTGCGCCGAGGCAATCGCACCCGGACGGGATCGCGGCGAGCGGTTCCTGCGGTCGAACGCCGCCGCGAGGCTGATCGCATTCGGAGGCCGTGGCGGATGAGCAACGTCGGCTGCATGACTGCAGACGGACTGGTCCCGCGACCCGCCGGAGGCCGACCCGCCGGGGGTCGACCCGCTGCGGATCGCGCTGGAGCAGCGGCCAGAGCATGACCCGGCCACTTCGCGGTGATCACCCGGCTGAGCGCGGTCCACGGCGAGCCTGCTAGCGCTCTCCGGGGACCTCGCCGGTGCGGGTGATCTGCTCGGCGATCTCGCGCAGTTTGACGTTGCGGTGCTGCGAGCCGGTCTTCAACACCTCGAAGGCCTGGTCCTCGCCGACCTTGTAGCGCTCCATCACGATGCCGAGCGCTTCCCCGATGACCTGCCGGGTGGTGATGGACGAGTGCAGTTGCGCCCCGAGCCGCGCCGAGGACATCGCGACCGCGGCGTGCGAAGCCACCAGCCAGCCCGTCAGTTCAGCCCGCTCGGTGAAGGCGCCGGGACGCGAGGAGTACAGGTCGAGCGCTCCGAACTCGTCGGCGTCGGTGTAGAGCAGGAAGCCCATCATGCTGCCGATGCCGAGGTCGCGGGCCCGCGGGCCGTAGCGCGGCCAGCGCTGCTGGTTGTCGTTGAGGTCGGCGATGCGGTACACCTGCTCGCTGTTGGCGGCCGCGTCGAAGCACGGGCCTTCGCGCAGCTCGGCCTGGATGCGATCCGAGCGGCGCACCAGGTCGTCGCTGACGGCCAGCGTCTCGACCTTCCCCTTCTGCAGCAGCAGGATGCCCGCGTGCTCGCAACCGTCGACGAGGTCGATCGCGTGCTCGACGATGCGGTCCAGGGTGCGCTGCACGGTGTCCTGGGCCAGCAGGTCCCGCGACATCTCGGCCATCGTGACCGCGAGGTTCGACTCGGAGCCGCCCTGCACCTCCGGCCTCCTTCCTCGTTGACGATCTACCCGGAGGACACCGTTCTACCGGTTGTGGGCGGAACCCGACACCCGTGCGCGCATCGGAGCGTAGGGAATCCGCGGACCGCCCCGCCACCCGGCGCTCGCGGGTGCGGTCGACGTCCGGGCCGCTCCCCCGAAGTCTTCGCGGCCGAGCGCGCGGCGCCCGCAGGTCCTGGCTCCGACCGCGCGAACCGGCTCGACGCCGATCAGAACCGCGGCCGTGCCGCGTAACGGGCGGCATCGGGTGGCCCGGTATGTTCACGCGTGGTGCCGGAGCGACAGCGGTGGGGAGCAGCGCGATGAGTGCGGAACGGACGGCGAAGCCGGAGATCGACCAGTCGACGGCGAGCATCGCGCGGGTGTACGACGTCTTCCTCGGCGGCAAGGACAACTACGAGGTGGACCAGGCCGTCGCCGGTGCGGTGATCGACCGGATCCCGCAGACGCTGGCCTTCGCCCAGGAGCACCGGGCGTGGCTGATCCGGGCGGTGCGATTCCTCGCGAAGGCGGGCATCGACCAGTTCCTGGACTGCGGTTCGGGGCTGCCCACGCAGGAGAACACCCACGAGGCGGCGCAGCGGTTCAACCGCGACTCCACCGTGGTCTACGTGGACAACGACCCGATCGTCGCGGCGCACGGGCGCGCCCTGCTGGAGGAGAACGACCGCACCCACTTCGTCGACGGCGACCTGACCCGACCGGCCGAGCTGCTCGCCGACCCGCGGATCGCGAGGCGCCTCGACCTGCGCAAGCCGCTGGCGCTGATCCAGTGCTCGACCATCCACCACGTCACCGACGAGCAGCGCCCGCACGAGATCATGCGCGACTACGTCGACGCGCTGCCCTCCGGTTCCTACCTGGCGCTGACGCACTGGCACGATCCCGCCGACGGCGGCGAAGGCAGCGGCATCGCCCGCTACATCTCCGAGACTTTCCGCGCCAGCTCCATGGGGTCGGCCAACTTCCGCTCCCGCGAGGAGATCGAGCGGCTGTTCACCGGGCTGGAGTTCGTCGAGCCCGGCTTGACGCTGCTGCGCGACTGGTGGCCGGACGGCCCGCACCTCGCACCGGCGCAACCGGTCGACGAGATCGTGCTCGCCGGAGTCGCCCGCAAGCCGTGACGGGCCACCGGGCCGATCACCCCGGGTCGCCGCCGTAGAACGGGTGGGTGAGCCCGTCGCGTTCGCCGACGAGCCGTTCGACCGCGGCCGGGTCCCGGCCGGTGGTGGCCTCGCCGACGGCGTTGCGGGTGGCCTCCCTGCTGGAGCGCTTCGCGGCCGTCTCGTCCGCGGCGTCCGGGTCGAGCCAGATCGAGACGAACACCAGCGTTTCCTGGTCCGCCACCAGGGTTCCCGCTGCGACCACGTCGAGCACTCCCTGCGCGATGCCCACCTGGCAGGCCCCCGCGATGAGGCCTGGGTCGGCGCGGGCCTTGTTCATCATCAGCGTCGGCGGGTGCACCGTCTCGTAGGACGGCTGGTCCGGGCCCACCGACACCAGGATCGGGGTGAAGCCCTCGGCCGGGGCCGTGTAGGTGGTCATCATCGCCGCAGCCGTCGGGCTGCCCCGGTCGGCCAGCACGACGTTCACGTGGCAGCCGTGGGGTTTTCCGCCACCCCAGCCCTGCGCGATGCGGCCGTCCAGTCGGCGGGTCGTGTTCATGCGCTCTCCTCGTGCCGGTTTCTCGCGCCGGTGGCGCGGGGTCGTCGTGTCGCGGTGAGCTCGCGGCGGCCTCACAACCGCCGGGTCATCTCGGCGGCGCCACCCACGAGCTCGTCCGCGCGTTCGTGCGGAGCGTCGCCCGCCGTGCACGCGCTGATCGCGGCCAGCCCGCGCCTGCGGCGGCCGAGCACCGGCGCGGCGAGGCACCACCCGTGGCCCGCGCGCCGCTCCACCGCGTAGCCCCGCACGCGGATCTCGGCCAGCTGCGCGCGCAACGTCTCCGCCTCGGTGCCGTGGTGCGGGGCGAGCGCCGCCGCGCGCTCGTCCGCGCCGCCGAAGGCGAGCAGCGCCCTGCCGGTCGCCGACGCGTGCGCGGGCGACCGGCGGGTCCGGGCGGGCTCGCCGACCTGCGCGATGAAGGTGACGTCGGTACCGGTGAGCACGCCGAGCCGCACCGGCTCGCCGAGTCCGCCGCGCAGCCGCTCGGCGAGCGAGTGGAACGCCCCGAGCAGCCCCGTGTCCTCCGCGGTCCGGGAGTACGCGGCCATCCCGGGCCCGATCCGGTAGGTGCCGGCTCCGGCCCGGTGCACCACCGCGCCGACGTCCACCAAGGTCCGCAGCAGCCGGTGCGCGGTGGTCTTCGGCAGGTCCACGCGGTGCAGGATCTCGTTGAGCCGCAGTCCTTCCGGCGATTCGCCGAGCACGTCGAGCACTTCGAAGGCCTGGCGCACCGCGGGCGAACGCGGGCCGGGCGCGGATGCCCCGCTCACCAGGCGAGGGCCTCGTCGAGCACCACGACGCCGCGCCGGAGCTCCCCGGCGAGCATGTCGTCGAAGGTGTCGTTGATGCGTTCCAGCGGATACGTCCGGGAGATCAGCTTGTCCACCGGAAGCCGCCCGGCCGCGAACAGGTTCAACAACGCGGGGATGTCCTGGCCCGGACGGCTCGACCCGTAGAGGCTGCCGGTGAGGTACTTCTCCTCGCGCACGAACCGCGCGCCCGGCACCGCCGCGTAGGCGTCCGGGCCGGGGACGCCGACGCAGACGATGGTGCCCCCGGTCGCGGTCGCGTCGAACGCCTCCCCCAGCACGCCTTCGCCGCCGACCGCATCGATGGACACGTCCGCGCCGAGCCCGTCGGTCATCGCGCGCACCGTCTCCACGACCGGCCGTTCGCTCGGGTCGATCACGTGGGTGGCGCCGAACGCGGTCGCACCGTCGCGCTTGTCCGCCTTCGGGTCGACCACGATGACCCGCAGCGCACCGGAGTTGCAGGCCGCCATCACCGCGCTCAGCCCCACCCCGCCCGCGCCGTAGATCAACACCGAGCTGCCGGGTGCGACCTTCGCTCGGTTCACCACAGAGCCGTACCCGGTGAGCACCCCGCAGCCGACCAGCGCGGCCACCGCCAGCGGCACGTCGTCGCGGATCCGCACCGCGCTGGCCGCGGGCACCACCGCGTGGTCGGCGAACGTGGACAGGAACGAGTAGTGGTGCACGTCGCGGCCCTCGTCGCGCATCCGGACGCCGCCGTCCATCAGCGTTCCGCCGAGCAGCGCGGGCGCGCTGACCGCGCACAGCACCGGCCGCCCTCCCTCGCAGTGCCGGCAACGCCCGCAGCTGGGCATCCAGGACAGCGCGACGTGGTCGCCGGCCGCGACGTGGCCGACCTCGGAACCGGTGGCCACCACCACCCCCGCGCCTTCGTGACCGAGCACGACCGGCAGCGGCGAGGGAATCCGCCCTGCTCGGGTGTGGGCGTCGCTGGCGCAGACGCCGGTGGCGGCGATCCGCACCAGGACCTCCTGCGGGCCCGGTTCGTCGAGCTCCAGTTCACGGAGCCGCAGTGGGTCGCCGTACTGCTCCAGCACGGCAGCGTTTACGCGCATGACCGCTCGCTTTCGGGTCGAGGGGACGACGGCGCGCAGGGGTGGGGAAAGGCCCGGCGGCCGTCGGAGCACGAGGGGGATCGTCCGGAGGAGAAGGAGTGATTCGTTCCAGATTTGGAACGGATTCCGGCGTGACGCCGGAAGTTTGCGAGGGGCGCCGTGGGAGTGTCAAGAGCGCTCCGGCGAATCGCCCGGAAGGCCGCCGAATCACCCGGAAGGCACAGCGCCGGGCGCCGCGCTTGACAGGCGACGAACGCGCTGGTTAGCGTGGCGGCACGCCGCTGAGGCGTCCCCCAACTTCAGATGTGCCCGCAGTTCCTGCGGGCGGTTGCTAGAGACCTAGAGAACAGCGACCCGTGCTCACGCCGGGGACTGTTCTCTTTTTTTGCGCTCGGAGCCCGGTTTTCCACCGGACTCCGGAATCGTCGTGCCCGAATTCGCCCGGGAACAGCGGAAAGGAAGCGGATGGACGTTCGAGAATTCTCGCTGGACGCGTTCTCCCTCGCCGGCAAGAACGCCGTCATCACGGGCGGCAACACCGGTTTGGGGCAGGCGTTCACGCTGGCGCTGGCGAAGGCGGGCGCCGACGTGTTCGTGCCCAGCGTGCTCGACGACGGCGGCGCCACGCGGGAACTGGTGGAGGCCACCGGGCGCCGGATGGAGTTCCTGCCCACCGACCTCACCGCGGACGGCGGCCCGCGCGCCGCGATCGAGGCCTGCGTCTCGCGGCTCGGCTCGGTGGACGTCCTGGTCAACTCGGCCGGGATCTGCCGCACCGCGCCGGTCGCGGAGTTCGGGCGGGCCGAGTGGGACCCGATGGTGGACATCAACCTCACCGTCCCGTTCGAGCTCAGCCGGGAGGCGGCGCGGTTCATGACCGCGCAGGGCTCCGGCAAGATCATCAACATCGCGTCGCTGTTCTCGTTCTTGGGCGGGCAGTGGTCCCCCGCCTACGCGGCGACCAAGCACGCGATCGTGGGCTTCACCAAGACCTACTGCGACGAACTCGCCCAGCACGGCATCCAGGTCAACGCGATCGCGCCGGGCTACTTCGCCACCGCCATCACCGAGCAGACCAGGGCCGATCCGGTGGCCAGCCGCCGGGTGCTCGACCACATCCCCGCCGGGCGCTGGGGTGAGGTCGCCGACCTGATGGGCACGACCGTCTTCCTCGCCAGCCGAGCGTCCGACTACGTCAACGGGCAGGTGCTCGCCGTCGACGGCGGCTACCTGACCCGCTGATCAGCACCGAACCGGAACGGAGAAACCCTTGACCGCAACAGCCGCATGGATCGTCGAGCGCCTGCACGACATCGCGGGACCGCAGCGCGTGGTGACCGACGAGCAGGAACTGCGCGAAGCCAGCGTGGACCGCTTCAAGAAGTACACCGCGGTGCACGGCATCTTCGACGGTCCGCTGCCGTGCGCGATCGTCCGCGCCGCCGACACCGCGCAGGTCGCGGCGGTGCTCGCGTTCGCCGACGAGCACCGGATCAACGTGGTCCCGCGCACCGGCCGGACCGGCACCGAGGGCGGGCTGGAGACGGCCGTCGAGGGCACGATCGTGCTCGACGGCTCGGCCATGGACGCGATCCTGCACATCGACCCGCAGAACATGCAGGTCACCGCCCAGTGCGGCGTGCCGCTGCAGGTCCTGGAGGACGCGGTGCGCGAACACGGCCTCACCACCGGCCACTCCCCGCAGTCCAAGCCGCTGGCACAGCTGGGCGGGCTGGTCGCGACCCGGTCGATCGGCCAGTTCTCCACGCTCTACGGCGGAATCGAGGACATGGTGGTCGGTCTGGAGGCCGTGCTCCCGGACGGCAGCACCAGCCGGATCAAGAACGTGCCGCGCCGCGCGGCGGGCCCGGACATCCGCAGCATCGTGATCGGCAACGAAGGCGCGCTGTGCTTCGTCACCGAGGTGACGGTCAAGTTGTTCAAGCACCAGCCCGAGAACAACCGCTTCCACGGGTACCTGCTCGACGACGTGCACACCGGGATCTCGATCCTGCGGGAGGTCGTCACGAACGGGTTCCGCCCGTCGGTGGCCCGGGTGTACTCCGAACAGGACGCCGACCAGCACTTCGCGCACTTCAACGACGGCCGCTGCGTGCTGGTGTTCGTCGCCGAAGGGCCGGCGGGCATCGTCGAGGCCACCAGCGCCGAGATCGAGCGGGTCGTCGCCGCGCACCCGAACACGCCGGTGGATCCGGCGTTGATCGAGTCCTGGTTCGAGAACCTGAACTGGGGGACCGACAAGATCCGCGCCGAGCAGCAGGCGATGCTCGCGGAGCGCCGCCTCGGCTACACCACCGAGATCTCCGCCGACTGGTCGAGCATCGGCGCGATCTACGACAGCGTCATGCACCGGATCCGCACCGAGTTCCCGCGCTTCGAGGACCTGACGATGCTCGGCGGGCACTCCTCGCACAGCTACCAGACCGGTACGAACATGTACTTCGTCTACGACTACCGGATCAACTGCGAACCCCGCGAGGAGATCGAGCAGTACCACAAGCCGCTGAACGCGATCATCGTCGAGGAGGCGCTGCGGCACGGCGGATCCATGGTGCACCACCACGGAATCGGCAAGTACCGTGCACAGTGGACGGAGCAGGAGCACGGGACCGCCTACGAGATGTTGGTGCGGCTCAAGGAGTCCTTCGACCCCAACGGAATCATGAACCGCGGCACGATCTTCCCGGCGTGAGGAGTCCCCGTGACGCGCTACCTGGTCGGCATCGACAACGGTTCGCAGAGCACGAAGGTCACGATCTTCGACGAGCACGGCGCCGTGGTCAGCCACGGGCGCCAGGCGCTGCGGCCGAGCCGCACGCCGCGGCCCGGTGTGGTCGAGCACCCCGACGACGACCTGTGGTCCTCGATCGGCGCCGCGTGCCGCGCGGCGATGGCCGGGTTTCCCGGTGACCCGCGGGAGATCGCCGGTGTCGGGCTGTGCACGATCCGCTTCTGCCGCGCGCTGCTGCGCGCCGACGGGAGCCTCGCGCGGCCGGTGCTGAGCTGGATGGACGAGCGGGTGTCCCGGCCGTACGAGCACGAGGACGACTCGGTGGCCTGGGCGACCACGTCCTCCGGCTACCTCGCGCACCGGCTGACCGGGAAGTTCCGCGACACGGCCGCGAACTACCAGGGCGTCTGGCCGATCGACACCGACACCTGGCAGTGGGACTCGTCGGCGCAACGATCGACCGGGATGCCGCTGGACATGCTGTTCGACCTGGTCATGCCGGGCGAGGTGCTGGGCCGGGTCACCCCGGCCGCAGCCGAGCACACCGGCCTGCCAAGCGGGTTGCCGGTGGTCGCCACCGCCAACGACAAGGCCGTGGAAGCGCTGGGGTGCGGCCTGCGCGACCCGGGCACGCTGCTGATCTCGCTCGGCACCTACATCACGAGCATGACGACCGGCGAGCGCAACATCAGCGGCGCGAACGGGTTCTGGACGAACTTCGCCTGCGAACCGCACCGCTACCTCTACGAGAGCGGCGGCATCCGGCGCGGGATGTGGACGGTCAGCTGGCTGCGGGACCTGCTCGGTGACGAAGTCACCGCGCGGGCGCGGGAAGCCGGTCTCGACGTCGAGCGGTTCCTGGACGTCCAGGCCGCGCAGGTCCCGCCGGGCTGCGACGGCCTGATGGCGGTGCTGGACTGGCTCGCGCCCGTCGACGCGCCGCACCGCAAGGGAGCGTTCCTCGGCTTCGACGGGCGACAGGGCAGGTTCCACCTTTACCGCGCCGTGCTCGAAGCCATCGCGCTGACCATGCACGAGCACGCCACGACGATGGCCGCCGAACTCGGCACCCGGTTCGACCGGGTGCTGGTCTCCGGTGGTGGCGCGGGATCCGACGTGATGATGGGCATCGTCGCGGACGTGTTCGGCGTCCCCGCCGCTCGTCCCGCGGTGAACAACGCCGCCGGGCTCGGCGCCGCGCTGATCGCGGGAGTCGGCCTCGGCGTGCACTCCGACGTGGACGAGGCGACGCACGCGATGATCTCGGCCGACACCGGGTTCCGGCCCACGCCCGAGAACACCGAGCTGTACGCGCGCCAAGGCGCGGTGCACCGCGACATCACCCACCACACCGACGAGATCTTCCGCCGCTCCGCAAGGATCTTCGGCTGAGCCCCGAATTCCGCTGCACCCTGCCTCCGGCGCTCGGGGAAGTTCACGGAATACTCGATGCGGAGGCAGGGCGGCGAGCAGGCGCCCCCGTCCCGACGACGAGGGCGAACATGACGATCGAGCAGAGCAGGGCATCGGCCCGGCGCCTCGTTGAAGGGCTGTCGACAGGCCGGCTCTCCGATGCCCTCGACGTCCTCGACGACGCGGCCGTGTGGACGGTGATGGCCGACCCGAGCTCGTTCCCGGTCTCCGGGAGCATGTCGAGGGCCGCCTTCATCGAGCACGTGGAGCGCTTCCACGCATCGCTGCCCGACGCGATCAGCGTGACGGTGACGAACGTGATCGCGGATGAGGCGGGCGCCGCCGTCGAGGCGGTTTCACGCGCACGGTTGCACAACGGGAAGCACCTCGACCAGGCATATCATTTCGCGTTCGAGTTCAGGGACGCGAAAGTGGTGGCGGTCAGGGAGTACATCGACACGGCCCGTGCTCTCGCCGCGTTCTCCGAGTAACGCCGCGCTCCGCAGAACTCCCGACGTCAGCGGCTCACATGGCCCAGACGTCGGTGTTGGAGGAGGCGATGGCCGCCGCGCCCGCGCCCAGGGCCGCCACGACGTCCTCCTTGTCGCACACCAGGCCCCCGGCGATGATCGGCACGTCGATGTCCGCGCGCAGCCAGCTGATCACCCGCGGTACGCAGCCGGGGAGGATCTCGACGAAATCCGGCTTGGACAGCTCGATCTGCTTCGCCAGGTTGTGGTACGAGAACGAGTCGACGAGGAAGAAGCGGTGCACCGCGTGCACTCCGTGGTTGCGGGCCGCCTTGACGACCACGGCCTTGGAGCTGAGCAGGCCGTCGGCGCGGGTGTTCTCCCGCAGGAAGCGCACGGCGATCTCCTTGCCGACGAGCCCGTCCACCATGTCGACGTTGACCAGGACCGTCTTGCCCGCCTGCTTCAACTCCTCGACCAGGCGGGGAAGGGTGAGGATCGTCCCGAACAGCAGGAAGACCACCGAGCGGTCCGAGCGCAGCACGGCCCGCAGCCCCGCCTCGTCCTTGACGCTCGCGATCACCGGATCGTCGCGCAGAAGTTCGTGCATGGTGCCCGAATCATGCCACGGCGGCGGAACTCCGAGCACCGCGCCCGCGATGAGGAATACCACTCCCGCGAGCCGCTGACCACGCGGAACGCACCACCGGGACCGGCGCGCCGCCGCCCGGGAGCACTCGCGTCCCGCCGGTTGGGACGCCCGCCGCCGCGGGACTACCGGTGCGCACCGTCGCGTTGAGAACCGTGACCGGAGCGACTGGACGGAGGACCCCGTGTCCGAGCTGGTGACACCCCTGCGAAAGCTGGGATTCCTGACGATCGGGCTGTTCGACGGCGACGACCCCCGTCCGGGCCACGAGTCGACGCTGGAGATCGTGGAGCTGGGCGAGCGGCTGGGGTTCGACTCGGCGTGGCTGCGCCACCGGCACCTGCAGTACGGCATCTCCTCGCCCACCGCGGTGCTCGCCGCGCTCACCCAGCGCACCAGCCGGATCGAACTGGGCACCGCGGTGATCCCGCTGGGCTGGGAGAACCCGCTGCGGCTGGCCGAGGACCTGGCGACGGTGGACGTGCTCTCCGGCGGGCGGCTCAACCCGGGTGTGAGCACCGGGCCCCCGATGCACTTCGACCGGGTCCGCTCGGCGCTGTACCCGGACACCGCCGAGCAGGAGGACCTCGGTTACGGCCGGGCCGAGCGGTTCATCGACTTCGTGCGCGGAGCCCCCGCCTCGGAATTCCGCGGCACCGAGGGCATCGAGGTGTTCTCCGACCGCGTGCAGCCGCACTCGCCCGGCCTGGCCGACCGCCTCTGGTACGGCGGCGGCAGCCTCCGCTCAGCGGCCTGGGCCGGACGTCAGGGACTGAACCTGCTGGTCAGCAGCGTGGTCAAGGCCGAACGCTCCGAGGACTTCGAACAGATCCAGCTCGGGCTGATCGAGGAGTTCCGCGCCCACCACCCCGCCGGGCAGCACGCCCGGGTCTCGCAGGGGCTGGTGGTGATCCCGACCGACAGCGCCACTCCCGCGCAGCGCGCCAAGTACGCCGCCTACGCGGCGGACCGGTTGCCGCGCACCACGACTCCGCACGGCCCGGCACGGCTGGTGTACTCACCCGACCTGGTGGGCGACTCCGCCCAGCTCGCCGAACGGCTGTCCGCGCACGCGGGATTCCGCGCGGTGGACGAAGTCGCGTTCGCGCTGCCGTTCCACTTCGACCACGACGACTACGTCCAGATCCTCACCGACATGGCCACGAAGCTGGGCCCGGCCCTGGGCTGGCGCCCGGCGCGGTGACGACCCTGGACGGCCTCCGGCTCCGGGGGGAGGAGACGGTCCCAGACGGCAAATTTGATCACGCGGGTTTCCGGCGGACGCCGGTAGCCTCGGCGGTATGAGCAAAATCAACTTCCGGTCCCGCGTCGGTGTGTGGTGGACCAGCGATCTGTGGCCGATCAACGACGTCATCGCCCGTGCCCGCGAGATCGAGCAGCTCGGGTACGCGTCGCTGTTCTACGGCGAAGCCGGCGGCAAGGAGACCTTCACGCAGGCCGCCGCGCTGCTGGGAGGCACCGAGCGGCTCGTCGTCGGCACCGGCATCGCCAACATCCACGCCCGCAGCGCCCCGGCCAGCGAGACCGCCACCCGCACGCTCGGGGCGCTGCATCCGGGCCGGTTCGTGCTCGGGCTGGGGGTCAGCCACGCGCCGCTGGTGGAGCACAGCTACGCGGGCACCTACGCCAAGCCGCTGAGCACCATGCGCGACTACCTGCGGACCATGGACGCCGTCTCGGACAAGATCGAGCCGAACGACCAGCGCCCCGCCCGGCTGCTGGCCGCGCTCGGGCCGAAGATGATCGAGCTCTCCGGGACCGCCGCCGACGGGGCGCACCCGTACCTGGTCACCCCCGAGCAGACCGCGAGCACCCGCGAGCAGCTCGGCCCGGACAAGTGGGTCGTCAGCGAGCAGGCGGTCGCCCTCACCGCCGACCGGGAGACAGGTCTGCGGCGCGCGCACCAGCACCTGCACATGTACTCGCAGCTGCCGAACTACCAGAACTCCTGGCTGCGCCAGGGATTCGACGAATCCGACCTGGTCGTCGGCGGCTCCGACCGGCTGGCCGACGGCATGGTCGCCATGGGCGACGCCGACGCGCTCGCCGCGCACGTTCGGCGGCACCTGGACGCCGGTGCCGACCACGTGCTGGTCCAGGTCCTCGGCGACGACCAATCCGAGGACCCGCTGCCCGTCCTCCGCGAGCTTGCCCCGGCACTGGGACTGAGCTGACGGTCCCGTTCGGGTCGGCCGGGCATGGTCCGCGCCGGATCGGGGTACGCCAAAGGAACGTTGCTGTGGTCGGTCACAACACGAGGAGGATTCGTGGCACTCGACGACGATGACATCAGGACTTCCGGCGGCGGCGGTGCGGAAGGACCGGCCGACTCCGGCGCGGGACGAGGCACTCCCGGTCAGCACGACGGGGGCGCCGACGGGGGCGCCGACTCCGGGGCCGAAGGACCGGCCGATTCCGGCGCGGGACAAGGCACTCCCGGCCAGCACGACGGCGGCGCCGACGGCAGTGCCGAAGGGCCGGCGGACTCCGGCACCGGCCGCGGCACCCCCGGCCAGCACGACGGCGGAGCCGACGGCGGAGCCGACAGCGGTGCCCGCTGAGCTCAGCGAATCGGTGGAGAGCGCCGCCGCTCCCCCGGCGGCGCTGGCGCGGGTCGTCGGCCCGGACGTGACCGGGTTCGGCGACCGGCACTGGGGACGGGCTCCGCTGCTGGTGCGGGGCGCCGACCCCGACGCCTTCCGCGATGTGCTCGACCTCGACGGGGTCGATGAACTGCTCTCGCGCCGCGGCTTGCGCACGCCGTTCCTGCGGCTCGCACGGGAAGGCTCGGTGGTCGGCTCAGAGTGGTTCACCGGCCCCGGCGGGGTCGGCGCGGAGATCGGCGACCAGGTGCGCGACGACGAGGTGGCCGCGCTCTTCGGCGACGGCACCACGGTCGTGCTGCAGGCGCTGCACCGGACCTGGTCCGGCGTCATCGACTTCACCACGGCGCTCGCCGAGGAGCTCGGGCATCCCGTGCAGGCCAACGCGTACGTGACGCCGCCGTCCTCGCGCGGGTTCGCCGCGCACTACGACGTGCACGACGTGTTCGTGCTCCAGCTCGCCGGGCGCAAGCACTGGACGGTGCACGCTCCCGTGCACGCCGACCCGCTGCGCGATCAGCCGTGGAACGAGCACGCCCGCGCGGTGGCCGACCGCGCCCGCGAAGAACCCGAGATCGACACCGTCCTGGAGCCGGGCGACGGGATGTACCTGCCGCGCGGCTGGCTGCACTCCGCGACCGCGCTCGGCGACGTCTCGGCGCACTTGACGGTGGGCGTGCACGTGCTGACCCGGTTCGCGCTGGTGGAAGCGCTGACGGCGCTCTGCGCGCAGGACCGGGAGCTGCGCTGCTCGCTGCCGCTGGGCATCGACGTGGCCGATCCGGCGCAGCTCGCCCCGCACCTGGACTCGGTGCGCTCGGCGCTGGCCGACGCGCTGCGGGACGTCTCCGCCGACGCCGTGGCGCGCCACGTCCGCGGCGCGGTCTGGTCCGGTGGGCGGCCCGAGCCGGTGCGACCGGTGGCCGGTGCCGCGTTCGCCGCGGGCTTGGCCGCGGGCGACGCCGTGCGGCGGCGCACCGGGCTGCACCACCGGCTGCTGGAGCAGCACGACGAGGTGGTGCTGGAGCTGCCGGACCGACGGCTCTCGTTGCCCGCCGCGACGGCGGTGCCGCTGCGCGCGCTGCTCACCGGCGGCACGGTCCGCGTGGGCGAGCTGCCGGGAGCCGACGAGGCCGACCAGGTGGTGCTGGTGCGCCGGCTGCTGCGGGAGGGCGTGCTAGTACCGGCCGCCACGCCGTGACGGGACCGCCCGCACCGATCTGGCCGCGCTGCTCCTTCGTCGCCCAGGCCGCGGGTGATCCGCTGGAGGGTTCCGCGCCGCCCGCGGACCGCTGGTTCCTGATCGAACATCCCGGACCGTGGGGGCGCGGCGGGCTGACCGATTCGGGCCTCGATCCCGGCGTCGTCGCCGCGCTGTCGCAGTGGGCGACCGCCTGGAGCGCGCGCTTGGTCCTCGTGCGCCGACCGGAACGCGCGGCCCGCAACGGGACGACGCGGCGGTGGTTCCGCGTGGATTCCCGACCCGGCCACGAGTCGATCCGCACCGGCGAGTTCACCGCGGACGCCGAACTTCCGGCCGCCGCGCGCTCCCCCGGCGAGATCGCCGAGGGACCGCTGAACCTGGTGTGCGCCCACGGCAGGCACGACACGTGCTGCGCGGTGCGCGGCCGTCCGGTGGCGGCGGCGCTCGCGGCGTCGGCTCCGGGCAGCACCTGGGAGTGCAGTCACGTCGGAGGCTGCCGGTTCGCGCCCGCGGTGGTCCTGCTGCCGCACGGCTACCTCCTCGGCGGCGTCCCGGTGGCCGACGCGGTCGAGGCGGTGCGGCACTACCGCGCGGGGAACCTCGATCCGCGCTGGCTGCGCGGCAGGACCTCGCTGCCGCCCGCGGCGCAGGCCGCGCAGCACCACGCGCGGGCGGTGACCGGGAAAACCGGGATCGACGCGTTGCGCGTGCTCGGACTCGAACCCGACGGGGCCGAGGGCTGGCGCGTGGAACTCGCGGAGCCCGCCTGCACGGTGCTGCTGCGCGAGCGGTGGGTCGACACCGGACGGCCGCTGACCTGCGCGGCGACCGCACCCGGCCGTATGCGCGTGTTCGACCTCGCGGAGCTGCATCAGTCCACAAAGGACACCTGAACCCCCTCCCCGCCCAACCGCGCCACACCCGCTTCAAACCCTCGCAATTTCGCGATAAGTTGAAACACCACCCACCAGAGCTCAGCGGTTATCTTCCCTTTTCGCGGGGCGTTTTCCCGAGCGTCATCCCGGTGACCGGGGTCGATTTCTCCCGAAATTGCGGGGGTCGTGCGCGGGCAGCGCTCGGTGTGGCGGTTATCCGCCAAGGGGCGGGGCCGGGGAGATCGCGGGCCTAGCCTCCGGGCGTGTCCATCTAGGCCATCGGAACACGGCCGAAGCGGAGGAGCCCACATGCCCAGGTTTTCGATGACGACCGCACTCGCGGGTGCGGCGACCGCGGCTCTGCTGGTGGCGGGCGCGCCGCTGGCCGGCGCCGTCCCCGGCGACTACGCCGAACCCCACGTCGTCACCTACGACGCCAGCCAGGCCGAGGAGTTCCAGGCCGCCATCGACGAAGCCGCCGAGGTGTGGAACGGCCAGCTCACCAACGTCAAGCTGGAGAAGGCCACCGGCGGCGAAGCCGACCTCACCGTGCTCGCCGACGACGAATGGCCCCGCGCCCAGACCGAATCCCTCGGCGTCGGCACGGTGTGGATGGGACGTCAGGCCGTCAACGAAGGCCACCACATCCCGCGCATCGCCACCCACGAGATCGGGCACATCTTCGGACTCCCCGACGACCGGACCGGCGTCTGCGAGGACCTGATGTCCGGGGCGAGCGCCGGGACCGACTGCAAGAACAACCTCGCCAACCCCGAGGAGAAGGCCCAGATCGAGGAGAACTTCGCGCAGGGAGCGGAGATCGAGCCCCGCCTGTTCACCGAGGCGCCCGCTCGGTGATCCGCTCGGGGACCGAGTAGCGCTCGGACAGCGGAAGCTCAGCGGCCTTCTCACCGCGAGATCGATTTCGCCGTGCACGTCCGGCGCGGCGAAATCGGCGTCGCGAGAAGGCCGCTGAGAACCGCGGTGCCGGTCGCTCGCTCAGCCACTTCGTCGCCGGACCCCTAATGGTGTTCGCCTTCCCTGCGGGTGAGGACGAGCGGGTCGCCTTCGGTGATGGCGATCGTGTGCTCGGAGTGGGCGGTGCGGGAGCCGTCGGCCGAGCGGATGGTCCAGCCGTCGGGGTCGTAGACGATCTGGTCGGTGGTGGCGGCGAACCACGGTTCCAGCGCGAGGGTCAGGCCCCGCCGGAGCTTCAGGCCGCGCCCCGCCTTGCCCTTGTTCGACACGTGCGGTTCGCCGTGCATCGTGCGGCCGATGCCGTGCCCGCCGAACTCGGTGTTGACCGGGTACCCGTAGTCGCGGGCCACCGCCCAGATCGCCGCCGAGATGTCGCCCAGGCGCTTGCCCGGACGGGCCACCGCGATCGCCGCCTCCAGCGCCTCCTCGGTGGCGCGGATGATCCGCAGGTCCTCCTCGGCGGGCGTGCCGACGATGATCGTGCGCGCCGAGTCGGCCACCCAGCCGTCGATGCCGAGCGCGAGGTCAGCGGTGAGCACGTCCCCGTCGCGCAAGGTGTAGTCGTGCGGCAGCCCGTGCAGGACGGCGTCGTTGACGGCGAGGCAGATGACGTTGCGGAACGGTCCCCTGCCGAAGGACGGCGAGTAGTCCCAGTAGCACGACTCCGCGCCGCGCCGTTCGATCATGCCGCGCGCGTGGTGCTCCAGGTCCATCAGGTTGACGCCCACGTCGGCGATGCGGCCCACCTCGGAGAGCACCTCGGCGACGAAGCGCCCGGCCACGTGCATGCGTTCGATCTCCGCAGCCGTCTTCAGTTCGATCACGAGTACCTCAAGCCCTCCGGGTCGGTATAGTTATACCGACACCGTAGCAGGGTTCCGGTATAGAAATACCCTCCACCTGTTCGCCCGAAGTGACGTGGTGGCGCCGGTGTCACCGTTAAGCTCGGGCGGTCGTCGGAGCGGGAGGCGCACGTGCGAGGTGATCGACTGGTGACCATCGGCCGGGGCGCGAGCGACGTGGAACGGTTCTGGATCTCCGTGGCGCTCGTCGTGGTCGCGCTGCTGTGGAGCACGCGCGAGATGGCTCCGTGGGCGGTGGCGGTGAGCTGGGCCGGCGTGGCGGCCGGCGCGGCGGGCGCACTGCACTTCGGCCTGCGCTACGCGCGTTCGCGCGGCGCTCGGCGCTAGAGCGCGTCCGCGAATCGTCGCCTCAACGCTTCGACGCGCTGACGTCGGCGCTCGGCCAGTCCTGCTGCCTCAACTGGTCCAGCAAGGCGATCTCGGCCCGGCCCGGTGAGCGGCGCACGCCCGCGAGCACCGGCTCCGACAGGGCGGGCCCCAGCGGACGGGTCAGCGGTTCGAACCCGGCGGGGATCGCCGACGACGGCGCGAGGGTGACACCGAGTCCTTCCGCGGCGAGCCGCACCGCGGTCGAGATCTGCGAGGCCCGGCCGACCGTCCGCGGGGCGAGGCCGCGATCGGCGAGCAGGCGCGCCAGGTACTCGTCGAGCTTGCTGGTCCGGCGGTAGCGCACCCAGCCCTCGTCGGCGAGATCCTCGAGGAGGAGCGGCTCGTCCCGGCCGAGCAGCGGGTGCCCTTCGGGCAGCACCGCGACGTACGACTCCCTGCCGAGTTCGTGGACGTCGAACAGGCATCCCGGCGGGATCTCGTGCACCAGGACCATGTCGAGCGTGCCCTGGCGCGCGAGCCGCTCCATGTCCGTGGGATCGGGCTCCTCGTGGAGGGTGACCTGCAGGCGGGGATGACGGCGGCGCAGCTCGCCGAGCGCGCGCGGCAGCCGGCGGGTCCCGAGCCCCAGGTAGACGGCGATGATCAGCTCGCCCGTCAGATCGCCGTCGGCGGCGCGGGCGGCGGTGAACGCGCGCCGGGACGCGGTCGTGGCGACCTCCGCCTCCGCCAGGAAGGCCCGGCCCGCCACCGTCGGCAGCATTCCCTGCGGGGTGCGCGCGAACAGGCGCACCCCGACCTGCTTCTCCAACGTGCCGATCTGCTGGGACAGCGACGGCTGCGCGAGCCCGAGCCGCTCGGCCGCCGCCGTGATGCTGCCCTCCTCTGCCACCGTCAGCGCGTACTCGTACTGCCGCAGGTTCATCCGGAGCCACCTCGCCGCATAGAGATTCTTCTATGCGGAGGATAGCGAACGACTCTTTGCGCCTATGTCTCGCCGTGCGTACCTTCTGGACCGCAAGCGTCAGTTCATGCAGGCAACAGGGAGTAAGAATGCGTCTCGCCGACAAGGTCGCGCTGGTCACGGGCGGAGGAGCAGGCCTCGGCCTGGCGGTGGCCGAGAGGTTCGCGGCCGAAGGTGCGCACGTCTACATCACGGGCCGCCGGAAGGACGTTCTCGAAGAGGCGGCGTCCTCGATCGGAGGGCGGGTCACCGCGGTCGTCGCGGACTCCACGTCGTCGAGCGATCTCGCCCGCCTCGCCGAGACCATCAGGAGCGAGAACGACCACCTCGACGTGCTCGTGGCCAATGCGGGCATGATCGAGCGAGCGGACTTCGGCGAGATCACCGAAGATCACGTCGACCGCACGTTCGACATCAACGCCCGCGGCACCATGTTCACCGTCCAGACGATGCTGCCGCTCATGCCGGCCGGCGGCTCGATCATCCTGGTCGGCTCGATCCAAGGGTTCAAGGGACTGCCCGGGTCGACCGCCTACAGCGCGGCGAAGGCGGCCGTGCGCTCCTACGCGCGGGTGTGGGCCGCCGAGTTCGGCGACCGTGGCCTGCGGGTCAACGTGCTGAGCCCCGGACCGTTCGACACGGCCATCATCGACGGGCAGGCCGAGTACTTCGGGCAGGACCCGGCGGCGCTGCGCGCCCAGATGGCCGCGCAGGTCCCCATGGGCCGCCTCGGGGACCCCCGCGAGCTCGCCGGAGCCGCGCTGTTCCTCGCTTCGGACGACAGCGGTTTCATGACCGGCGCGGAGCTCTGCGTGGACGGCGGCATGGCCCAGGTGTAGACGCCCTGCGGGCGGGGGGTTTCGGCTTGGCCTGCGTAGCTGGGCGGGTGGCGGAACCTCAGTGGCTTCCTCGCTGCGGGATCTTTTTCCCAAGTGGCTCCGCCACGAGGGAAAAAGCTGTCCTCGCGAGGAAGCCACT
>NZ_JBSFWJ010000056.1:0-43212 GCF_053592695.1 Saccharopolyspora sp. NPDC002578
CGGCTTCCTCGCTGCGGGATCGATTTCTCATGTATGTCCATACACAGCGAAATCGCTGTCCTCGCGAGGAAGCCGCTGAGAACCCGCCGGTGGTCTTCTTGCTCAGGCTGATCACTGCTCAGCGGCTCCGCCGCTGACAAGACAACGACCGACAACGCCACTCACCTGGAAAGACAAGATCAAAGGCAGGCAGTAGGCTTCGGCCCCGTCTCCGGCCGAGGGTGAGGATTTCCGCGCATGCCTGATCGACATCTCGTCGACGCCCACGTCCTGCTGGTGCGCGAGGACCGGGTCCTGCTCAGCAAGCGCCGCGGCGACGCCTTCGACGGCTGCTGGCACCTGCCCGCGGGCAAGGTCGACGCGGGTGAGGACGTGCTCTCCGCCGCCGCCCGCGAGGCGTGGGAGGAGGTCGGGGTGCGGATCGACCCGGCGGACCTCGCGCACGTGCACACCGTGCACATCACCGGCTCCGGCCAGGAGCCGCGGTTCGGGCTGTTCTTCCGCACCGCCCGCTGGGACGGGGAGCCGTCGAACCGCGAGCCCGCCAAGTGCCACGGCCTCGACTGGTTCCCGGTGGACGCGCTGCCCGAACCGATGATCGGGTACGCGGCGCTGGGCATCCGGGCGCTGCGCACCGGAGTCCCGTTCTCGATCCACGGCTGGAGCTGACCGCCTGCCGTTGATCTCGGCTCGAGCAGTGGGTCGGGTAGCGGAACCCCAGCGGCTCCGGACAAGACAACGACCACCGACCCCGCTCACCCGGGAAGGCAAGATCAAAGACAGGCGGTGATCAGACCGCGGCGCGCAACGCGGCGGCCCGGTCCGCGCGTTCCCAGGGCAGGTCGAGCTCGGTGCGCCCGAAGTGCCCGTAGGCCGCGGTCGGCGCGTAGATCGGCCGCAGCAGGCCGAGATCGCGGATGATCGCAGCGGGCCGCAGGTCGAACACGGCACCGATGGCGTCCTGGATCCGTTGCGGCGCAACGGTTTCGGTGCCGAAGGTCGCCACCGACAACCCGACCGGGGCCGCGGCGCCGATGGCGTAGGCCACCTGCACCTCGACGCGCTCCGCGAGCCCTGCGGCCACGACGTTGCCCGCGATCCACCGCAGCGCGTACGCCGCTGATCGGTCGACTTTGGACGGATCCTTGCCGGAGAAGGCACCGCCGCCGTGGCGGGCCATGCCGCCGTAGGTGTCCACCATGATCTTCCGCCCGGTGAGCCCGGCATCGCCCATCGGCCCGCCCACCACGAACCGCCCCGTCGGGTTCACCAGCACCCGCATCCCCGACTCGTCCAGCTCCAGCCCGGCGACCTCCGGGGCGACGACCAGTTCGCGCACCTCGGCGTCGAGCCGGGCCGGGTCGACGTCGGCCGCGTGCTGGGCGGACACGACCACGGTGTCCAGCGCCACCGGCCGATCCCCGGCGTACTCGACGGTCACCTGCGTCTTGCCGTCCGGGCGCAGGTGCGGCAGCAACCCGTCCTTGCGCACCCGCGCCAACCGCCGGGCGAGCCGGTGGGCCAGCGCGATCGGCAGCGGCATGCGTTCCGGGGTGTCGGCGCAGGCGTAGCCGAACATCAGCCCCTGATCTCCGGCGCCCTGCCGCGCGACCTCGTCGTCGAGCCCTTCGACGCGGGATTCGTAGCCGCGGTCCACGCCGCGCGCGATGTCGGGCGATTGCGCTCCGATGGCGACGTTCACGCCGCAGGAGTTCCCGTCGAACCCCTTCGCGGAGGAGTCGTACCCGATCTCCAGCACGCGTTCCCGCACGAGCGCGGGGATGTCGACGTAGGCCTCGCTGGTGACCTCGCCCGCGATGTGCACCTGCCCGGTGGTGACCATCGCCTCCACGGCGACGCGGGACAGCGGGTCCTGCGCGAGCAGCGCGTCCAGCGCCGCGTCGCTGAGCGCGTCGCAGATCTTGTCCGGGTGCCCCTCGGTCACCGATTCGCTGGTGAACAGCCGCCGCACGATCCCACCCCCTGGGAGAACGGGTGCGGCCCGGACTCAGCTCCGCTCGCCGAGCCGCCGGGTCACAGCATCCCACAGCCGCGCCGAGAGCAGGGACTTCGCGCCGTGCGGCAGCGGGGTCTCGGTGCCGTCGGTGGACAGCAGCCAGCCCGCGTTGTCCTCCATCTCGAAGGCCTTGCCGTCGCCGACGGTGTTCACCACCAGCAGGTCGCAGCCCTTGCGGTCGAGCTTGCGGCGGCCGTGGTCGAGCACCGGGGTGTCCGGGTCCCCGGTCTCGGCGGCGAAACCGACGATCAGACCGGTGTCGAGCTCGCCGTCGCGGCGCCGCTCGACGAGCTCGGCGAGGATGTCCGGGTTCCGGGTCAGCTTCACCGGCGCCGGGTCCGCGTCCACCTTCTTGATCTTGTGCTGGGCGAGGTCGACGGGCCGGAAGTCGGCGACCGCCGCGGCCATCACGACCGCGTCGGCCCCCTGCGACTCGGCCAGCACCGATTCCCGCAGCTGCTCGGCGGTGCCCACGTGCACCACGCGCACTCCGGCGGGTTCCACCAGGTCCGCCGTGTGCGCGGAGATCAGCACGACCTCGGCACCGCGGTGCGCGGCGACCCGCGCCAACGCGTAGCCCTGCCGACCGGACGAGCGATTCCCCAGGTACCGCACCGGATCCAGCGGCTCCCGGGTGCCTCCCGCCGAGATCACCACCCGGCGGCCTTCCAGGTCCCGGGGCAGCGCGGACGCCGAGGACAGCAGCAACCGGCCCAGGTCGACGATCTCCACCGGGTCCGGCAACCGGCCCTTGCCGGTGTCCTTGCCGGTGAGCCTGCCGCTGGCCGGTTCCGCGACGACCACTCCCCTGGAGCGCAAGGTCGCCACGTTCTGCCGCGTCGCCGGGTGCTCCCACATCTCGGTGTGCATCGCGGGCACCATCAGCACCGGGCACCTCGCGGTGAGCAGCGTCGAGGTGAGCAGGTCGTCGGCTTGGCCGTGCGCGGCGCGCGCGAGCAGGTCCGCGGTGGCCGGCGCGACCACGACGAGCTCGGCCTCCTGACCGAGCCGCACGTGCTGCACCTGGTCGACGTCGGTGAACACCCCGGTGCGCACCGGATGCCCGGACAACGCCTCGAAGGTGGCGGAACCGACGAAGTTCAACGCCGACTCGGTGGGCACCACCCGCACGTCATGACCGGATTCGGTCAGCCGGCGCAGCACGTCGCAGGCCTTGTAGGCCGCGATGCCGCCGCTGACGCCCAGCACGACCCGCGGGCGACGCCCGGAAGGTTGCTGTGTCACGGGGAGTTCCGGCTCACTCGCCTTCGGTGTGCTCGAGAACGCCGGAGTGGATCTCGCGCAGCGCGATGGACAGCGGCTTCTCCCGCGGGCCCGGCTCCACCAGCGGTCCGACGTACTCCAGCAGGCCTTCGCCGAGCTGGGCGTAGTAGTCGTTGATCTGCCGGGCGCGCTTGGCCGCGTAGATCGCCAGCGCGTACTTCGAGCTGACCTGCTCCAGCAGGTCGTCGATCGGCGGGTTGGTGATGCCCTCCGGCGAGGTCAGCGAGGACCGGGTGTTGAGGGCGGCGAGCGCGTTGGGCGTGGTCACGTGGTGGCTCCTGCTCTGAACGAAGAATGCGGTGGGCGCCGGCGCGTGGACCGCGGCGACTCGGCTCGGCCGACGGCTGGCGCCGGTCCGGCATCCGAGCACGGGCTCAGACCCGGCGACCGGTCACCAATCGTATCAATTCGCTGGTCGCGGACCGCACATCGGCGTTGACCACGGTGTCGTCGAACTCCGGTTCGGCGGCGAGCTCTTCCCGCGCGGTCTGCAAGCGGGCCTCGACGACCTCGGGATCTTCGGTGCCGCGCCCGGTGAGCCGCTGCACGAGCTCCTCCCAGGACGGCGGCAGCAGCATCACGAGCCGCGCCTCGGGCATCGACTCGCGCACCTGCCGGGCGCCCTGCAGTTCGATCTCCAGCACGGCGTCGCGACCGGCGGCGAGCGCGTGCTCGACGGGCCCGCGGGGCGTGCCGTAGTAGTTGCCCGCGTACCGCGCGTGCTCGAGGAGTTCGCCCGCGGCGACCATCCGCTCGAACTCGGCGACGCCGACGAAGTGGTAGTGCGCGCCGTCCACCTCGCCCGCGCGGGGGCGCCTGGTGGTCACCGAAACGCTGAAGTAGATCTCCGGTGCCTGCTCGCGCAGCTCGTTCAGCACGCTGGACTTCCCGACGCCGGAAGGCCCGGAAACGACGGTGAGCCGGGGCCCGTCCTGACGGACCGACCCCGGCTCGACACCGGTACGGGTGTCGATCACTCGGCGGCGAACTCGGTGAGCAGCGCCTTGCGCTGACGCTCACCCAGCCCGCGGAGCCGGCGGCTGTTAGCGATCTCCAGCCGCTCCATGATCTGCTGTGCGCGGACCTTGCCCACGCCGGGAAGGGCCTCAAGCAGCGCGGACACCTTCATCTTGCCCAAGACCTCGTCGTTGTCGGCGGTGTCCAGGACCTCTGCCAGGCTGGTTCCACCGCGCTTGAGGCGCTCTTTGAGCTCGGCTCGGGCGCGACGGGCGGCAGCCGCCTTTTCCAAAGCTGCTGCCCGCTGCTCCTCGGTCAGCTGGGGAAGGGCCACCATGTCCTCCGTGATGTGGGGTTTCTCTTGATCGGTGCGGCGACGGTACCGACTCCCGCCCACCGGGTTCCACGCGGGTCCGGCTTGTCGAGCGGGCGTTTCGGGGAAGATCCCGCCGCCTGACCCTTCGGACGGTTCGTACAAGGGGTGCACGAACACTCGGGTCGCTGCAACTACTACCAACAATGGCGCTGAAGTGCACTAACCTGGGAGAAAACTCTTCCGATCTGTCCGATTTCCGGGCGGTTGAGCGACGCTGGGTGCGTCCTCGCAGGTCACGGGGAGACCGATACCACGGCGACGGGAAGTCGATCAAGATCGAATCCGACTTCCCCCCGATCTTGCCGGGCTTTTTTCACCGATCCCGCCCGGAATTCGTACTCGACCCCTCGAACGGCGCCGCAGCCGGGCCCGGCCCGAGCCCGCTCGGACGGCAATGAAATGATCATGGTCGGGCGCGTTCCCGCGCAGGTCGCCGCGCGAGCGGCCCGCTCCCCGCCAGCACCGCACCGCCTCGGAGGACGCACCGCGATGAGCCCCCACCCGGCGCGTCGACCGGAGCGCGCGCACCGCGCTCCGGGCGCCCGTCAGTGTTCGCGCTCGCCCGCCGCGGGCAGCGCGACTCCCCAGAGATCGCCGTCGAAGAAGCCCGGATCTCCTTTGATGGAACCGGCCCAGCACTCCTCGCCCGCGCCGTCGAGATGAGCCGCGGCGCCGTCTTCCGGCACGTCCAAGCAGAACGGGGAACAACCGGCCTGCTCGGGGATGATCGGGTCCGCCGCGGCCGTCGCGGCCCGGATGACCTCCGCCCACACGGCCTCGACGCAGGACCTCGGTTCGCCGCTGTGCGGATCTCGCGGGCCTCGTACCCGCCACGCCCCCATGTCGTCGTGCACCGACCGCTCCTCGCTGTCGCCGGGGCACCATCGCGCCGCCGGCAGCTCCATCCCAGTGCGCCCGACGTTAGCGCAACGAGGGCCGGAGCCGACAAGGTTTCGTAGCACGACAACCCAGGGCTTTCCCAGTGAAGATCCACTTCGCGGGCGGTGGCCCGGCGCGGGAGAAGGGCGTTTCCGGCCGCTGCTTCACTGACCGCCCGAGTCGCCCTGACCGTCCGAGTCGCCCTGGTCGCCCGAGGTCCCCCGGCCGTTCGCGTTCCCCTGGCCGTTCTGCGACTGGTCGGTGCCGACGTTGTCCCCGCTCTGGCCGTTCTGCTCGTTCGCCGGAGGACTTCCCGGCGAGTTCGGCACCGGCTGCTGCGGCGCCTCGGTCTGCTTCTTGGCCTGCCCCGGCGGCAACGTCGCGTCCGGCGGCGCCTTGACCGTCGTACCGGGCGCCGTGACCACCTGCCCCGGCGCCGGCGGTTCCCCGGGCACGGTGACGACCACGGGCGGCGGCGGTGCGGGCAGCGGGAGGGTCGCGACGTCCTCGGCCACGCGGTCGGCGGCCGTCAGCAGGCTGCGGGCGTAGGCGGGGTCCAACCTGCCGCGGGCCTGGGCCTCGGCGATGCCCCTGGTCAGCTCCGCGAGCGCGAACTCCGACGCCACCCGGTCGTGCCGCCGCGCCGCGCTGTCCACTTCGGACACGGCCGCCTTCAGCGCGGCGCGCACGTCCGGTTCGACGAGCGTTCGCGGGGCACCGCTGCACGAACTGAGCAGCAGCGCGGCCAGAACGGTCCACAGTGGTGTTCTCATTCGTCCACCAGCTCGGTCAGGTTCGCCAGGTCCGCGGGCAGCCGGTCCACCCCGGGCGGCCCGGTGACGGGCGGCGGCATCGGCAGGTCCGGCGCGCTCTCCACCGGCAGCAGCAGGAACACCGCGCCGAGGACCGCCGCCGCGATCGGCACCCCGAGCCACGGCCACCACCTCCGGCGGCGGGCGGGTTCCTCACCGGCCGCCTCCACGGGCAGCGTCGGGTCGACCTCCGGCTTCGCCGCGGACGGGCTGATCTCCCCGGACAGCAGCCGCACGCAGCGGGCCGCCGACGGCCGGTCGTCGGGGTCGTCGGCGGTCATCGCGCGCAGCGTCCCGGCGAGCGGCTCGGGCAACGACTCGGGGATGCGCGGCTTGCGGGTCAGGCGCGCCACCGCGGCCTCGGCTTTGGTGCCGTCGTACTCGGCCCGGCCGGTGAGGCACTCCAGCAGCACCAGGGCCAGCGAGTACAGGTCGGCGGGGTAGCCGATCTCCTCGTCGCGGACCTGCTCGGGCGCCATGTAGTGCGCGGAACCCATGATGATGCCGGAGTCGGTCATCCGGCCCACCGCGTCCGCGAGCCGGGAGATGCCGAAGTCGGCGAGGAAGACCTGCTCGTCGTCGGTGATCAGCACGTTGGACGGCTTCACGTCCCGGTGCACGATGCCGTTCTCGTGCACGTACGCGAGCACCACGGCGATCCGCCTGCCGAGTTCGAGGACGTCTTCGGGCTCGACGGTGCCCGATTCGATGACGTTGGTGAGGGTGCGGCCCTCGACGAGCTGCATCACCAGGAAGGGCTCGCCGTCGCCGGACTCCGCGCCGAAGTCGTGCACGGTGACCAGGCCGGGATGGCTCAACCGGGCCAGCAGCCGGGCTTCGTCCTCGAAGCGGCGGCGGGAGGACTCGTCGGCGTTGGAGCGGAACACCTTGACCGCGACCGGTCGTTGCAGCCGGGTGTCCACCGCGCGGTACACCTCGGACATCCCACCGCGCCCCAAGCGCCTGCCGAGCCGGTACCGACCGGCCAGCAGCGGCGGTGCCGCGTCCGTCATCCGGGCCTCCGAACGGTCCACTTCGATCAACCGCCGGGAACCCTAACCGAAGCGGGGCCCCGGTGGATCACTCCAGCGTCGCGAAACGGCGACGGGCCGCCCGACCTGCCGGTCGGACGGCCCGCTGACCTCGCTCGGAACTACTCGCGTTCCATCGCGGACATGTCGATGCGCCCGCGGACGCAGAACCAGCCGATGACCAGCGCGATGAGGATCAGCGGCAACGCCATCAGGGTGATCTGCCCGATCTCGTCGAAGCCCATCAGCACCACGACGGAAGCCAGGAAGGCCAGCGTGACGTACTCGATGTACGGGGAGAACGGCAGCCGGTAGCTCGGCCGCGTGACCTCGCCGCGGTTGGCCTTGCGCACGAACAGCAGGTGGCTGAGCACGATGATCGCCCAGGTCGCGAGGATGCCGATCGAGGCGAAGTTCAGCACGATCTCGAACGCCTGCTCCGGCACGACCGCGTTGAGCCCGACGCCGACGACGCAGACCGCGGCGGTGAGCAGGATGCCGCCGTAGGGCACCTGGCTCTTGTTCATCGCGCCGGTGAACTTCGGCGCCGATCCGGCCAGCGACATGGAGCGCAGGATGCGGCCGGTGGAGTACAGCCCCGAGTTGAGGCTGGACATGGCCGCGGTCAGCACCACGAGGTTCATCACGTCACCGGCGTAGGGAACGCCGAGGTTGGCCAGCACGGTGACGAACGGGCTCTCGCCGTCCTTGTAGGAGCTCCACGGCATCAGCATGGTCAGCAGCGCCACGGAACCGACGTAGAAGATCCCGATCCGCCACATGATCGAGTTGATCGCCTTCGGCATGATCTTCTCGGGGTTCTCGGTCTCACCCGCGGCGACGCCGACGAGTTCGACCGAGGCGTAGGCGAACACGACGCCCTGCATGATCAGCACGACCGGCACGATCCCGGCCGGGAAGATGCCGCCGTTGTCGGAGATGATCGAGAACCCGGCCTGGTGGCCGTCGATGGCGTGGCCGGTCACGATCAGGTAGATGCCGACGAGCATGAACACGACCAGCGCGCCGACCTTGACGATGGCGAACCAGAACTCCATCTCGCCGAACAGCCGCACCGAGACCATGTTCAGCGCGAGCACGATCGCCAGGGCGATCAGCGCCAGGACCCACTGCGGGATCGGCGAGAACATCGCCCAGAAGTGCGCGTAGAGCGCGATCGCGGTGATGTCGGCGATGCCGGTGGTGGACCAGTTCAGGAAGTGCATCCAGCCCGCGGTGTAGGCCCCCTTCTCGCCCATGAACTCCCGCGCGTAGGACACGAAAGCGCCGGAGGAGGGACGGTAGAGGATGAGCTCACCGAGCGAGCGCACCACGAAGAACGCGAACAGCCCGCACACCGCGTAGGCGATGGCGAGGGCGGGCCCGGCCTGCACGAGCCGGCCGCCCGCACCGAGGAAGAGCCCGGTGCCGATCGCGCCACCGATGGCGATCATGTTGATGTGCCGTGCTTTCAGCGATTTGCTGTAGCCGGCGTCCCCGGCGTCGACGGGCGGCTGCCCGCCCGAGTCGCCGCCGGTCTGGAGGGTTTCTTGGCTCACGGTGCCCGGAATTTCCGTTCTGCTCGTCCACGCGGTCGGTCCGCGTGGTTGCTCGCGACGCCTCAGGGTCGTCGGTCCGGACGCTCGGGGGTTCGCCTCGATGCGCGGAGTCGCCGGCGCGGAGGGGTCTTTCTCGGGGCGCACCGGGCCGGGCGACCACGTTTCAGCGGCGCGCACAACCCGTTCCGATGCTTGGGACGGAATGGTGAAGCGCACACGCTGCGTTGTCAAGATCCACAGCGCATCACCCGAATTGAGCAGTATTTCCGGGGTGAAAGTGTAATGAAAGTCGCAGTCCGCGCATGTTTCCCTAGGTCACGAACTCGCAGTCGAACCCGCAGGGCACAGGCCCGAACCTCGTCCGGTGAGGGATTTCCCGGAACACTGGGTACCCGAGCCGTTCACCCGGAGTCAACCTCGCCGGCGCGGTGTTGAATCCGGCGGGAGTCGAATACCGGACGCCCATTCGATCCACTCCGGTGCAATTCTCGACCCCCACCGAAATCAATTCTTAACTCGGCGGCGGTGCGCCGAGCGCGGCAGGGCGCACGCGACGGGCCCTTGGCGAGAACCGCCGACCCGTCAGGCCACTGTGGACATCAGCTCGGCGACCCGGCGGGCGATGCGCTGATCGTCGGCCGGGGCGATGCTCAGCCAGGGCCCGTCGGCGGCCACCAGGTACCGGCCCCGGTGGGTGTCGAACCAGCTCACCTCGGAGCCGGCCGCGCGCGCACCTCGGACCACCCCGAAACTCCCGCCGCCACGACGTCGCGCCACCAATCCCAGCAGTGCCACCGCGTTGCGCTCGGACATCCCGGCCCGCACCAGCTCGGCGCGGCCTCCCGCACCCGGCTCCCCCGTCACGACCGGCAGCGCCTCGCGCGGGATCCGCCGCAGCGCCCGGCCCGGTGCCGCCGCACCCCGTGGCAGCACGCCGACGATCGACACCGCCAGCTCGGTCGGCCGGATCTCGATCACCCGCAGTTCGTCGCCGACGATCCTGCCGAGCACCCCGGTGCGCCCGTCGGTCGCCGCCAGCGCCGGGAGCGGACCATCCCCGCAACCCGCGTGGTGCACCGCGGCCGGCGGGTCGACCAGCATCCGCAGCAGCGCGGCGGGGCGCGCGGCTAGGGCGCCCCCGTTCGCGAGCCCGCGCCGGTGCAACGCCCGGTACGCCTCGGCGGTGCGCGCGGCGCGCTCCGGCACGCTCGCGCCGACGCTGGCCACCGCCAGCGGGAACGGCGCGCGCCGCACTCCCAGCTCGCCGCCGAGGAGGTCGAACTCCGCGGTGGACAGCACAAAATCCGCACCGGTCATCGCGGTCATCGCGGGCCCCGCCCCACCGGAAGCGCTCCGGCGCCACCCCCTCGGGGCGCCGGAGCGGCCTCCACCCACCGCGGACGGCTGTCGAGCGGTCCGCGGGTCGCTGCGCCCGCACCGGATCCGGTGCTCGGTTCGACCGCGGACCGCTCGGATCCCGGCGAGATCCACCGCCACGAGGCGGATCCCGCGCCGGGAACGTCGTGCTCGCCCATGCCCCTCCCTTGCCTGGACGGGCACGTCTCCCCTTCGCTCCCGATCACTCAACCATGATCACGGATCCGGCTAATCTGGTGCCAACGTCGCGCCAACGCGCTCGGAGCGGCCGACCCGGGCGGTTCGTCCACCGGAGGTCCAGTGATCCGCATCCGCCTGCTCGGGCAGGTCGAACTGCTGCGAAGCGACGGCGGCGCGGTCGTGCTCGGGGCCGCGAAGCGCCGCGCGGTGCTGGCCGCGCTGGCCGGGCAGCTGGGCACGGTGGTGCCGGGCGAGCGGTTGATCGACGTGGTGTGGCAGGGCGCCGCGCCGCGAACGGCGAAAGCCGCGCTGCAGGGCCACATCGCCCAGCTGCGCAAGTCCCTCGGCGACGGCGTCGAGCTCGTCACCCGCTCCCCCGGCTACCAGCTGCTCGCCGACCGCTCGCTGCTGGACCTGACCCGGTTCGAGGACCTGCTGGTGGCGGCGCGCGGCGCGACCGACGCGGCGGCCGTCGAGCTGCTGCGCGAAGCCCTGGCGCTGCGACGCGGCCCGGTGCTGGCCGACGTCCCGCTGGAGTCGCTGCGCAGGGAGCTCGCGGTCCGGGCCGACGAGTCTGCGGTCGCCGCGACCGAGGACCTGGCGACGCGGCTGCACCGGCTCGGCCGCGCGGAGGAGTCGGTCGCACCGCTGCGCAGCGCCGTCGAGCTGCGACCGCTGCGCGAACCGCTGGTGCGGCTGCTGGTGCTGGCGCTGCACGGCGCGGGCCGGCAAGCGGACGCGCTGGAGGTCTACCACGCCACCCGGCAGCGGCTCGCCGACGAACTCGGCCTCGATCCGGGACGCGCGCTGCGGCAGGCGTTCCACACCGTGCTCGAAGTCGACGAACGCCCCGCCGCGGCGCCCGTTCCGGCGCAACTTCCCCGGCCGCTGACCGGTTTCACCGGCCGCACCCGCGAACTCGACCGCCTCGGCGCGGGTCCGCCCGCCGACGGAGCCGTGCGCGTGCTGGTCGGGGCCGCCGGGATCGGCAAGACGGCGTTGGCGCTGCGCTGGGCGCACCGGGTCGCCGCGCGGTTCCCAGACGGGCAGCTGTTCGCCGACCTGCGCGGTTTCGGCGCCGGTGCGGCCACCGAACCGGGCCGGGTGCTGGCCGGGTTCCTGCGCGCGCTGGGCGTGCCCGACGACGCGGTCCCGCCGGAGGTGGAGCAGCGGGCCGCGCTGTACCGCTCGCTGCTGGCGGGGCGCTCGGTGCTGGTGCTGCTCGACGACGCCCGTTCCGCCGCGCAGGTCCGGCCGCTGCTGCCGGGGGCGCCGGGCTGCGCGGTGCTGGTGACGAGCCGCAGCAGGCTCGACGACCTGGCCGTCACCGAGGGCGCCGTGCGGATTCCGGTGCCCGCGCTGGAACTCCCGGAGGCGATCGCCCTCCTGGAGCGCGTGCTCGGCGCCGAGCGGGTCGCCGCCGAGCCGGACGCGGCGGCGGAACTGGCCGAGTCGTGCGACCGCTCCCCGCTGGCGCTGCGGATCGCCGCGACCCGCTTCGACCAGGGCACGGTCCGAGCGGCGGCCGACGCGCTGGCCGCGGAGCAGCACCGGCTGGACCGGCTCGCGCTGCCGGAGGCGGGCCCGGTGGTGCGCTCGGCGCTGGAGTCCAGCTACCGCGAGCTCGACGCCCCGAGCGGCCGCATGTTCCGGCTGCTGGGCGCGCATCCCGGGCCCGAGATCGACGGTGCCGCGGCGACCGCGCTCGCCGGTGCCACGGCGCCCGAGGCCCGGCGGGCGCTGCAGAAGCTGATGGCCCTGCACCTGCTGCGCGAAACCGGCCCGGACCGGTACGCGCGGGATGAGCTGGTGCGGCTGGCGGCGGCGTCGCTCGACGAGTCGGGTGCGGGGGAGCGCGACCTCGCGGTCGCGCGCCTGCTGGAGCACTACGCGAGCACCGCCGCGGGCGCGCACCGCAGCCTCGCCGACCGGTTCTGGTGGTCACCCGACCTGACGGCCGACCAGCTCCCTTCTCCCGGTTCAGGTTTGCGGTACTTCCGGACCGAGGAGCACAACCTGCACCACGCCCTGCGGCTGGCCCGCGCGGAGGGCCACCACGACCTGGTGTGGCGGCTCGCGTCGAGCCTGGAGCGCTTCCACCACCACGTCGGTGATCTGCACGGTCAAGCCGAAATCCTGCGGAGCGGGCTCGTCGCGGCGCGCGAATCCGGCGAATCCCGCGCGGTGATGCGGTTCCACCTGAGGCTCGGCATCAACTTCGCGGAACGCGAACAGGTCGGCGGCGCGCTGCTGCACGGCGAGCAGGCGGTGCGGCTGTCCCGGGGTGATCGGCACGACGAGTGCCGGGCGCTGCTCGGGCTCGGCTCGTTCCAGCTCGCCGCTCGCCGCCCGCCGGCGGCGATGGCGAGCGTGTCCGCCGCCGCCGAGATCGCCCGGTCCGTGGACGACCAGGTCGCCGAGTCGACCGCGATGATCATCACCGCGCTCGCCCGGCACGAGCTCGGCCGCCGCGCGGAGGCGTTCCACGCGCTGCGCGACTCCGTGGGGCTGCTCACCGACGAGACCGAGCGGGCGCCGACCTCCGGGCTGCTGCTGGTCATCGGCAGCACGCTGCACCACTACGAGCAGCACGAGCAGGCCCTCGGGTTGTTCCACCGCGGCCTGGACACCGCGGCCGAACTCGACGACGTCGTCTACCAGGCCAGGCACCACCGGTCGATCGCCATCACCCTGCACCGAATGCGCGGACGCAGCGCCGCCACTCCGCACCTGATCCGCGCGGGCAGGCTCTACTCGAAGATCCGCCTCCCGCGCGACCACGCCCGCGACGAGCTCTCCGGAGAGTAACGGCCGAGCCCGCGGGACGAACAGAACGGGAGTGAACGGACCGTTCGCCCAACGGCATTGGACGAACGGTCCGTTCACCCCGCCAGCCGGAGGATCAGCACCGCGACGGCGCTGATCGAGATCACTGCGTTCGGCGAAGCCTCGTGCCGGTTCGCGGCGGAGGCCTCGCCGAATCATGCGGTCACCGCAGGTGTCAGCCGACGCGCCAGAGCTCGTACACGCCGACGCCGGTGTGCCGGCACTCGTGCGGCAGGTCGGCGCCGCCGGGGTTGTTCACGAGGTCCTGGTAGCCCTGCTCGCACGCGGCGGCCGAGGGGTACCAGTAACCCGTGTAGTACCAGCCGACGGCCGCGGCGGGGGCCGCGGTGGCCACCAGCATCCCGAAACCGAGCAGCGCGCCGGTCGCGAACTTCTTCATCAACGTCCTTCTTCCGATCACCGCACCGGATCGTTCGACCCGGTGCCTCGTCGTCCGCACCGTCATCGGTGCTCCTCGAACATGGCGCAACCACGGCCGTGCCCACCGGAAACGCAAGCGGCGGCCGATTTCCGGCGGGGTTCCCCTTACCAAGGGCCGACCGCGAGGAATCCCGGACACCAGCGGGAGATCCAGGCGCGGCGGCGAACTACCCGAACGACCGCGCAGCGTGCCCGTTCGTCCCGCCCCGGACGCGGCGTCAGCTCCCGCCCGCCAACCGCTCCGCCGCGACCCGGGCGCCGTCGGTGCGCACCTCGGCGGCGACGGCACGGGCGCGAGCTCGCACGCCCGGTCGCGAGGCGCGTTCGAGCGCGTCGAGCAGCGACGCGGGAGTCGGCATCCCCGCCGGGTGCGCGGCTCCGATGCCGAGGTCCTCAACACGCCGGGCCCAGTAGTGCTGGTCGTAGACCTGGGGAAGCACGACCTGCGGCACGCCGGCCCGCGCGGCGGTGGTGGTCGTGCCCGCCCCGCCGTGGTGCACGACGGCGGCGACCCGCGGGAACAACACCTGGTGGTCGACCTCGCCGACCACCAGGAGGTCGCCGCCGCGATCGAGGTCGAGTTCCGCCCATCCCCGCGACACGATCACCCGGCGTCCGGCCTCCCGCGCGGCCGCGAGCACCACCCGCCCTACGTCACCACCGGGAGCGGGCATGCTGCCCAGTCCGAAGTAGACGGGCGGCGCACCATCGTCCAAAAAGGACTTGACCGCGACGGGGAGCGGCCCGCCACCGGGCAGGAGCCAGGCGCCCGTCTGGACCACGCCGGGATCACCGGGTTCGGGCCACGGCCCCAGCACCGGATCAGCGGCCAGCCAAGGCTGATCCGTCAGGACGTGGTCCCGCACGTCCTCGACCGGAGCCAATCCGGCGTCGACGCGGTGCGCGTTGAGCGCGGCGCCCCAGGTGTCCTCCCAGCGCTGAGCGTCGGCGGCCCACGCGTCGCGGTGATCTCCGGCCGCGTCCTGCGGCCAACCTGGCCACGGCGCCGGTGCGTGGTGCGGCGACGGCAAGGTGGCGGGGCAGAACTGCGCGTGCACGTGGCCGATCCCCAGCAGTTGCGCCACCGAACGCGCGGCGACCATCACGGCCCCGCACCCCACCAGGACCTCGCAGTCCCGGGCGGCTTCCCGCAACGTGCCGAACTGCGCGGCCACCGCCTCCTGCGCCGCGCGCCGCTTGCCGTCGGGCGACGACAGGTCCCAGGACTCCGCCGCCCGCATCCGCGGCCCGAGGTCGACGACCGGCATCCCCAGATCCTCGATCCGGTCCCGGAAATCCGGCGGCACGCTCACCCGGGCGTCGTGCCCGAGCGCCCGCAGCCGCAGCGCCAGCGCCACCACCGGCTGCACCTCACCCCGCGACCCGATGGTCGCCAGCAACACCCGCATCCGATCCCCCTCCGGCGTCGGCCACCAGCGTGCCCGGATTCCGGCGCGACCACGCGCGAATCGACTGCGGCACCACCGGAACGGCCGCCCGTCAGCGGTGGCGGAGGCCGTCGACGATGACGGTCACGGCGGTGTGCGCCCGCGCGTCCCACTCCGCTTCGGGGATGCGCGCCAGCGCGCCCAGCAGGAGCAGGACGTCGGCCGCGTCGACCTCGGCGCGCAGGTCGCCGGAGGCTCGGCCCGCGTCGAGCAGCGCTTCGAGCGCTTCGTCGAGCCGATGGCCCTGGTCGGCGTGCAGGTCGTGCCACGCCGAGGCTTCGATCGCCGCCATGACACCGCGTTTGACCCGGACGTACTCGATCAGCCGCTGCATCCAGCCGGTCAGCGCGCGTAGCGGGGCGTGTTCGGCCAGCAGCGGCGCGACCGCGTCGACGAGCTGGGTCAGCTCGTGCCGGTACACCTCCGCGAGCAGGTGTTCGCGCGTCGGGAAGTGCCGGTAGAGCGTGCCCTGCCCGACGCCGGCCGCTTTCGCGACGCGGTGCAGCTTCAGGTCGGCGACGGCGCCGTTGGACTCGCTCAGCTCGGCCCGTGCGACCTCGACGATGCGGTCGCGGTTGGCGACCGCGTCCGACCTGCGTTCCCGACCTGACACAGCGCCTCCTCGACCTTCCCCGGAACAAACGGACAACTGTCCGGTACAGTCGACGCCATAACCGGACAGTTGTCAGTTTAGAGGAGTGGTCCCGATGAGCGGACTGGACAGCAAGATCATCGCCATCACCGGAGCCAGCAGCGGCATCGGCGCGGCGACCGCCCTGGAGTTGGCGAACCGCGGTGCGGCGGTCGTGCTCGGCGCCCGGCGCACCGACCGGCTCGACGCGCTCGTGGCGCGCATCCGCGCCGAAGGCGGCCGGGCGGAACCGCTCGACGTCGACGTCACCGACCGCGCCGACCTCGACCGGCTGGTGGCGCTGGCCGTGGACCGGTTCGGGCGCCTCGACGTGCTGGTGGCCAACGCCGGAGTCGCCCGGATCGCGCCGGTGGCCGACCTCGACGTCGACGACTGGGACCAGATGATCGACGTCAACGTGCGCGGCGTGCTGCACGGCATCGCCGCCGCGCTGCCGGTGTTCCGCGAGCAGGGCCGCGGACATCTCGTCACCACCGTGTCGACGTCCGGGCTGAAGATCGTCCCGTCACAGGCCGTCTACGCGGGCACCAAGAACGCAGTCCGCACCGTGCTGGAAGCGCTGCGCCAGGAATCCACCGACGGCGTCCTGCGCACCACCTCCATCTCGCCGGGGTTCGTGCGCACCGAACTCGTCGACCACGTGCAGGACCCCGAGCAGCGGCAGCAGGCGCAGCAGACGATGGCGGAGCTCGGCCTCAGCCCCGACGCCGTGGCCCGCGCCATCGCGTTCGCCGTCGAGCAACCCGACGACGTCGAGATCGGCGACCTGACCATCCGCCCCACCAAGCAGGGCTAGTCCGGGCGGGAGGCCCGCTGGCGTGGAACGGGCCTCCCGAGCGCGGAGTTCCGGTGCGGTCCCCGCTCCACGCGCTCCCGGCGGCTGATCGAGGTACGCGCGGCGCTCCGCGCGCACTACCTCGCGCGCCTGCTCACGACCCGCCTCACCCGCCACGGCCTGGACGTGACCCGTCCGGAGTAGGAGCGCGGATTCCGCCGCCGGGGCGGAATAACGGTCGGTGGGGCCGTGTTCGTTGCGAGCATGGAACTCGGGGTGTCGCTGTCCACCTTCGCGGCCGGCGCGGACAACGTGATCGACGAAGCCGTGCGGCTCGCGGCCGAAGCGGCGGGCGCCGGTGCCGACGCGGTGTGGTTCGGCCAGATGTTCGACTACGACGCGATCGCGGTGAGCGCAACGGTGGGCCGGGAGGTGCCCGGGGTCCGAGTGGGCCCGTCGATCGTGCCCCTCTACCCGCGGCATCCGCTGCTGCTGGCTTCCGCCGCGAAGACGGCGCAGGCGGCGACCGGCGGACGTTTCCGGCTCGGCGTCGGGCTGGGCGCGAAGGCCCTCCTGGAACCCGCCTACGGCGTGCCGTATCCGCCGCCGATCAAGCACTTGCGCGAGCACCTGAGCGCGCTCCGCCCGCTGCTCGACGGCCGCGACGATCCGTTCGAGGGCGAGACGCTGGTCGCCCGCCCGTCCTTGCCGACGGCGGTGCCCGGTGCGGAAACGCGGATCCCGGTGATCGTCGCCGCGATGGGCCCGCAGGCGCTGCGCGTCACCGGCGAGCTCGCCGACGGCACGCTGCCCTTCCTCGCCGGGCCGAAGGCCATCGCCGAGCACATCGCGCCGCAGATCAACGAGGCCGCGCGACGAGCGGACCGACCGGCCCCGCAGATCGTCGCCGCGATCCCCGCCGTCGTCACCGACGACGTGGCCGCGGCACGTGCCCGCGCGCAGCGGCAGATGAGCTTCTACGACTCCGTGCCGTCCTACCGGCGAGCGATCGAGCAGTCCGGCGCGAACGAGGCCGCCGACCTGCTGCTGGCCGGGGACGAGGACACCGTCGCCGCCGGGATCCGCGCCTACGCCGAAGCCGGGGCCACCGCGATCACCCTCACCCAGACCGACCTCACCGGCGACGAGGACCGCCGCCGGACCTGGCGACTCCTGGGAGCGCTGAAGGACGACGCAGCGACCTGGTGAGGCGGCTCCTGGACGTCGCGAACGCCCGTGACGTCGCCCGATCCCAGTCCCGCCCGGCGGCGGCCCCGCCCCGGCGACTACGCCGTGAGCAGCTGCTCGCTGAGCTCCCAGAGCCGCCGCGCGGACTCGGGGTCGACCGCGTGCGGCACGACCTCGGCCGTGATCTCCTGGTCGGTTCCGAAGTCGATCGGCCGCGGCACGTCCAGCGCGGAGATGTCGTTGTCCAGCAGGTAGACACCTCCGAGGTCGGCGAGCAGCGGACTGGTCGCGGCGAAGGCGCTGGTGCTCGCGCCCTGCTGCGGGGTCTTCCGCCCGCGTTCCGGGGCGATGATCGGCCGACCGGCGTCGTCGATGAGTCCCATCGCCCGCAGCTGGTCCTCCGGCACGGCCTCGCCGTCCTCGGGCCGGGACGGGCCCAGGTCCGTGCCGATGATGACTCCGGGATGCACGGCGTAGCCCCGGATCCCGTCGGCGGCCCACCTCCGGTCGAGTTCGACGGCGAACAGGACGTTGGCCGTCTTCGACTGGCCGTAGCCGAGCATCGGCTCGTACCCGGTGGCGAAGTGCGGGTCGTCCCACCGGATGCCGGAGATCCGGTGGCCGCCGGAGGTCAGGTTGACGACGCGGGCGCCACGAGCGGCGCGCAGCGCGGGCAGCAGACCGAGGGTCAGCTGGAAGTGGCCGAGGTGGTTGGTGGCGAACTGCGATTCGTAGCCGCGCGCGTCCCGCACCAGCGGCCCGCCCATGATTCCCGCGTTGTTGAGCAGGGCGTGCAGCGGGCGGCCGGAGTCCCGGTAGCGGGCGGCGAAGGCTTCGATCGACACCGGGTCGAGGAGGTCCAGCCGGTCGATCTCGACCCGCTCGATCCCGGCGAGCGCGGGCGCGGCCCGCTCCGGGTTCCGCGAGCCCACGGTGATGGAGGCGCCGGCCTTGCTCAGCGCCCGGGTCGTCTCCAAGCCGAGCCCGACGTGGCCGCCGGTGACGATGATGTTCTTGCCCGACAGGTCGATGCCGTCGAGGACCTCGTCCGCCGTCGATGCGGCGGTGAAACCAGTTCCGATGGGGTGCTGCTTGTGCGTCATACGACCACGCTAAGCACGCGTGCTCGTACTGTGAATCATTGAAGGTCCGGACTATTTGCGCGAGAGTACGGGCATGGTCGATCAGCTGTCCGAGATCTTCGAACTCGTCGAGGTCCGCGGTCTGCTCTCGGGCGGGTTCGCGACGCGGGGCCCGTGGGTGGCGAGCGGAGCCGTCGAGACCCCGCTGAAGTTCTTCGCGATGGTCTCCGGCCGCGCCCGGGTGCGCACCGACGGCGTCGACGAGCCGATCGAGCTCCAACCCGGCGACGTCGCCATCCTGAACAACCGCTCCTGGCTGCACGCCGAAGGCGGCACCGGCGACGGGCCGCCCCGCGAGATCTCACCCGAGGAAGGCTTCCCCTCCCCGCACCTCAGCGGCGCCGACTTCGGCACCGACGACGTGCTCATCGGCGGGCGCATCGACCTCAACCCGACCGGGGACGCACTGCTGCTGCAAGCACTTCCGCCGCTGGCGCACGTGCGCGGATCGGGCGTGTCGGCGACGAACCTGCGGGGAGGCATCTACCGGCTGTTCGAGGAGGTGCGCCAAGACCGGATGGGGTCCGCGTTCGCCGTCCGGCAGCACTGCCAGCTCCTGCTGCTGGAGGTGCTGCGCGCCTACGTCGACCAGACCGAACTCCCTCCCAGCTGGCTCAAGGCGCTGGCCGACGAACGCTTGCGCCCCGCGCTGGACCTCATGCACGCCGACCCCGGAAAGCCTTGGGGCCTGGAGGAATTGGCGCAGGCCGCAGCGATGTCGCGCACGACCTTCGCCGAACGCTTCCGCACCGCGGCGGGCACGCCGCCGCTGACCTACCTGCACCGCTGGCGGATCCTGCTGGCACAACGCGCTCTCCGCGACGGCGACACCCGAGTCGGCTCACTGGCGACCGAACTGGGCTACGCCTCGGAGAGCGCCTTCAGCACCGCGTTCAAACGAGAAGTCGGCGAATCACCACTGCGGTACCGGAGTCGGATCCGAGCTGAGCCAGTCCGCCCCGACCAGCAGCGAGCGTGACCTGACCACCCCGCCTTCACGCTAGGGGATCAAAGCGCCCCGAACGAAGACCGCGCAGGAACGACGACCAGGAGCCCTCGCCGAACAGCAGGACTCCGCCGTCGGGAGCCTTCGAGTCGCGGGCCGCGACGGCGTGATCAGTGCGGGCGACCTCGACGCAGTTGCCGTAGTTGCTGCTGCGGCTGCTCTTGCGCCAATCCAGATGGGCGATCTCGACGCAGTTCGTGTAGTTCGTACTCCGGCTGCTCTTCCGCCACCGGAGGGTGGATGGATCCAGTGCGGCCATCGTCTTCTCCTGCCCGTCGCTCGATCCGAGTTCAGCCGTCGAAGCGGCCTTCGCGAACGCCGTGCAGGAACGAGGACCAGGAGGTGGCACCGAACAGCAGGACACCGCCATCCGGGTTCTTCGAATCCCGCGCAGCGACAGCGCGATCGGCGCGTGCGACCTCAACGCAGGTGCGCGTTCCGTTGCTGTAACTACTCTTTCGCCAGTGCAGAGCCATCAAGTCGTTCCGCTTCAAGGCTTCCTCCAACCTCACCATGCTGATACCACCGATCGGCGGTGTGTCTGGCCAACTCGACCGACTCCTCCGGGGATAGCGCGGTCTTGCGGAACCGGAGCACAATCTCCGCCACCGAATCGGCCCGTGCGGATGCCATTCAGGAACGATGTCCATGATGCCGCACCGAACAGCAGGACACCGCCGTCCGGATTCTTCGAATCCCGCGCAGCGACGGCGCGATCGGAGCGTGCGATCTCGACGCAGGTGCGCGTTGCGCTGCTGTAGCTACTCTTTTTCCAGCGCAGAGCCATCAAGTTGTTCCGTTTCAAGGCTTCCTCCAACGGCAGCGTGCTGGTACCACTGATCGGCGGTGTACCTGATCAGCTCGACCGACTCGTCCGTGGGTAGCGCGGTCTTCCGGAGCCGACGCAGAACCTCCGCCGCGTCAGCAACGATATTGGCCTCCTCGACGTATGACGAGGATCCGATGTTTTCGCACAGCACAAGGTCGGCGTGATCAGCGAACTCCAAGTGGGAGAACTGCCCATCGATTCCTGCATGTGCACCGACTCCGACCTTCAGCACCTGCACGTTCACGTTCGGACGCGCCGCGACAGCAGCGATTCGCCGGAGCTGGTGATACATCACCTCCGCACCGCCAACTGGGCGTTGCAACACCGCTTCTTCGATCAAGAACTCGAACTGACGTGAGCTGAGCAGCAGAGTTTGCCGTTCAACCCGTTGCTTCAGCAGCGCGTCGAGATCAACAGATGGATTCAACGAGGCCACCGCGTCAGCGACCGCTGCCACATAATCAGGCGTTTGAAGCAACCCCGGCACGAACATCGTCTGGTAGACGCTCAACGAAGTAGCTTCATACTCGAAGTTTCTGATCGTGCCCCACGCGCTGACGACCGATTCCGGATCACCTGGCCGAACGCTCCACCAGTTCCGGTCGCCGCCGTGGCGCACCAGCTCCAGGACCTCTGCCCGCTCCGCCGTGGGCACGCGGTAAAGTCCCAGCATGGCGGCGACGTCGTCGGCGTTGAGGCCGCGATGGCCGGACT
This sequence comes from Saccharopolyspora sp. NPDC002578, assembly GCF_053592695.1. Classification (NCBI taxonomy): domain Bacteria; kingdom Bacillati; phylum Actinomycetota; class Actinomycetes; order Pseudonocardiales; family Pseudonocardiaceae; genus Saccharopolyspora; species Saccharopolyspora sp. NPDC002578. The sequence goes on from NZ_JBSFWJ010000056.1 coordinate 21,494, forward strand.
CCATCCGGCTGATCTTGCTCATCGAAATCCCGAGCGCCTGCGACACTTCCTGAGCCCCCAGTCCGCTGCGTTCCCGGAGCTGGCGGATTCGGCTCGCGACGCGGCGAGTTCGGACTGGAACGGCGTTTCCCGCACTCATGGTGTCCCCTTCTGTCGATCTCGGGGACAGCTTCACCAGTTGCCGGCGTGGCAAGCCAGCATGATCACTCGAAAGACTCATTGCGTGCCACCGCGGGAACTCTCGAAGGTCTGCACACCAACAGGATTCGAGTTTTGGGAGGCGCAATGTCCGACACCACTTGGGAAATTCCGGCGACGGCGAGAACGGGTGGCATCACGATCGCGCTCGGGTGCCAGAGCATCGCGATCACCCAAGGCGATGTGGAGATCAAGGCCATGAAGGAGCAGCTCGGCGAGCTCGCCGACAAGCTCTACTACCTCGACATGGCGTTCCAGGCCGACGCGGAGACCATCGTCGAAGCCCTCTGCTCGCGTTGACCGGTGCCGGGCCTCCTTCCGGGGTTCGCCGCGTCACGACTGCGGCGAGTCCAGACCCGCGTCGTGCACGAGCAGGGCGATCTGCACGCGGTTGTTGAGGTCGAGCTTGGTCAGGATCGCCGACACGTGGGTCTTGACCGTCGCCAGGCCGATGTGGTTGCGGGCGGCGATCTCCGCGTTGGAGCGCCCGGCGCCGATCTCGATCGCCACGGTCCGTTCGCGGTCCGCGAGCGGAGCGAGCTTGCGGCGTGCCGCGTCGCGACGGGTGTCCTGCTCGCCCCCGGCTACGCGATCGATGAGCCGGCGGGTCACCTCCGGGGAGAGCACGGGACGCCCCTGCGCGACCTGCCGGATGGCGAGGACGAGCTCGTCCGGCGGGGTGTCCTTGAGCAGGAAACCGGCCGCCCCGGCCCGCAGGGCGCGCAGCACGTGCGCGTCGGCGTCGAACGTGGTGAGCACGACGACCTGCGGTGCCCGCCGGCGGCGGCGCAGCGTCTCGGTCGCTTCGAGCCCGTCGGTGCCGGGCATCCGGATGTCCATCAGCACGACGTCCGGCGCGTGGCGATCCGCCAGCTCCACCGCCTCGGCGCCGTCGCCCGCTTCGGCGACCACCCGCACGTCGGGGGCGCCTCGCAGCATCATGACCAGGCCGAAGCGGACGATCGGATCGTCGTCGGCGACCAGCACGTCGATGCGCGGTTCGGAATCGCTCACGCCGGACACGGTAGCCACACCCCGACCCGCCATCCGCCGGACGCGGTCGGGCCGTGGTCGAGCCGCCCGCCGACGAGCGCGGCCCGCTCGCCCAGCCCCCGCAGCCCTTCCCCGGAACCGAGGGGCCGCGTGGAGGGTGCGGGCGGCGGCTCGTTGATGAGCTCGGCGGCCACGTGGTCGCCGAGTTCGCCGGTGATCCGGAGGACGAGGGGCGCACCGGGCGCGTGCTTGCGGGCGTTGGTCAGGCCTTCCTGGACGAACCGGTAGAGCGTGCGGCCCACCGTCGCGGGCAGCGGGAGGCCACCGGTCGTCGCACCGCAGGCGTCCTGCACATCGACCGGGGTTCCGGCGCGCTCGCTCTCGTCGATCAGCTCGACGACGTCCGCCACGTTCGGCAGCGGGAGCTCGCCCACCGGGGCGCGCAGCACGCCGATCACCTCGCGCAGGTCCTGCAGCGCGCGGTGCGCGTTCTCGCGCACCACCTCCGAAGCCCGCGCGATCTCCTCGTCCGACGCGCCGCGGTGGTAGGTCAACGCGCCCGCGTGCACGCTGAGCAGCGACAACCGATGACCGAGCACGTCGTGCATCTCCCGCGCGAGGGCCTCCCGCGCCTCGTGCTGGGATCGCTCGGCCCGCAGCCGCGCCGCCACCTCCGCCGCGGCGGCCCGCTCCCGCAACGACGCGATGAGCTGCCGCCTGCTGCGCACGAGCAGACCGGACACGGCCACGCAGATGATGATCGTGACCTGGAGCGCGATCAGCATCGACAGCGACGTCGTCGGTTCGGGACGCACCAGCAGGAAAGCCCCGAACGACAGCAGATTGCCCACCGCCAGCACGGCTGTCGCCCGCGCCGAACGGTGCACGGCCACGGTGAACAGCGCGGCCAGCGACGCCGCCGAGACGAACAGCGAGACGGTGCTCAGCAGGACCAGGACGATCGCGAGCACCAGCGGGAAGCGGCGCCGCCACCACAGCGCGAGGCACCCGAGCGCGCCGATCGCGTAGTCCAGGTGCAGCGCCCAGAGCGGCATCGTCGGCGGGGCCTCCCACCAGTTCACCGCCGGGAGGAACCCGACCAGGGCCGTGAGCACGACCAGCCCGCCATCGACGATCCGGTTCCGGAGCGCCCCCCGCCGATCTCCTGCTGTGCCGTCCACCGTGCCGAGCGTAGGTACCGGCCGCGCGTGACCACCTCCCCCTCATGGCTCCCTCCGCTCCGACTTTGGTCGGGCGATCCGATGCCGTCGACCGATCCGCGCCCGCGGCAGGCCGCCCTACCGTCCACGTCGAACCCGGCCTGGAGCAGAGGAGAAGCAAGTGTTGTCACGTGTGACCCGATCGTCGTTGGCGGCGGTGGCCTTACCGCTGCTGCTGCTGGCGACCGGGTGCGATCACCCGCCCTTGCCCGCCAAGCCGCCCCTGCCCTCCCTGCCCCAGGCGGCCGTGGCACCGGAGAAGCTGGCGCGCTTCTACGACCAGGAACCCGCGTGGGGCCCGTGCGCCGACTACGCCACCACCGACGGAGATCGGGAGGCGTTCGCGAACCCCGGGTTCGAGTGCGCCCGCGTCGAGGTGCCGCTGGACTACGACCGGCCGGAGGGGCCGACCGCGCAGATCGCGATGCTGCGCATCCCGGCTCGCGGCGAGCGGATCGGCTCCCTGCAGTACAACCCGGGCGGGCCCGGCCAGTCCGGGATGAGCGTCGCGGCGACCATGCTGGCCGATCCGCTGACCACCAGCCCGATCGGCGAGAAGTTCGACCTGATCGGATTCGACCCGCGCGGAACGGGTGCGTCCACCCCGGCGCTGGACTGCTTCACCGACGCCGAACGCGAAGACGGCGCGCTGACGATGCTGTTGCGGTTCGGCGCCGTGGACTGGACCGAGCAGCAGGCTCGCGACCTGGCCGATCAGTGCGCCGAGCGATCGGGCGGCTCCGATGTGCTGGAGCACGTCGGCACCCGAGACGCCGCGCAGGACCTGGACATCATCCGCGAGGTGCTCGGCGACGAGAAGCTGAACCTGCTCGGGCAGAGCTACGGCACCCGGCTGGGCGCCGTCTACGCCGAGATGTTCCCGGAGAACGTCCGCGCGTTGGTCCTCGACGGGCCGCTCGACCCGGCGGCGAAGACCCTCGACCGGTTCGAGGCGCAGATGACGGTGACTCAGCGGAGCTTCGACGAGCTGGCCGCGTTCTGCGCCACCGGCCCGGCATGCCCGCTGGGCACCGACCCCGCGCGGGCGACCGAGAACTTCCAGAACATCGTGCGGCCCCTGCTGGACGCTCCGGTCCCGGCACTCGACGGCCGGCGGCTCACGTTCAACGACGCCATCGACGCCACGATCACCGGTCTCGCCGACGAAGCCGCCTACCCGGTCCTGGTGCAAGGCCTCACGGAACTCACCAGCGGCAGGGGCGACATGCTGCTCGCGATGCGCGACGCCGCCTCCAGCCGTGCACCCGACGGGAAGTACAGCAACGCGCTCGAAGCGAACCTCGCGATCAACTGCCTCGACGAGGACCGCCGGACCCCGGCCGAGGAGACCGCGCTGAAGCGCGCCGTCTACGCGGCCGCGCCCTTCACCGACCCGGGTCGTCCGGTGGTCGACGCCCACGACGGGTGCGAGGACTGGCCGGTGCGGCCGACCCTCGGAATCCCCTACGCCGAAGGGATCGAAGGCCTGCCGCCGACCCTGGCGGTGGCGGCGACGGGCGATCCGCTGACGCCGTACGAGGGCGGGGTGAACCTGGCCGAGACGCTCGGCAGCAGCCTGCTGACCGTCGACGTCGCCCGCCACGGCACCGTCCTGCTCGGCGGCAACGCCTGCGTCGACGGCATCGTCGCCGACTACCTGGAGACCTCGCGCACGCCGCCCGAGGGCGCGCGGTGCGCCGGATGAGCGGTTGAGCTCCGCACCGGCAGCGTGACGACGGGCTGAAGCGGGCGACGATCCGGCGGATCGTTGCCCGCGCCGTCATGCCGTCGAAAGCCGGGCAGGTCGCGCGCCCCGGCGGACCGCCGCCCGCTCGGAAGTGGGATCCGAAACCCGGCCACCGCTCGCACAGGTCCCGCGCCGTCCCCGGACACCGCCCTGTTACGTTCGCGCCGCAGGCGACACTGGGGGAACAGGACGCGAACGTGGCACCTTCCGACGACATGCTGCCCGGACACACCGAGCCGCGGCGTGCACCGCGAGAGCCGGACGACTCGGGCCGGGGCGGGCGCCTCGGGTACATCGCCTCGCAGATCGTGGTGCGGCTGCTGGTGCTGCTGGTGTTCCACACCGTCATGGGCGCCACCGGGATCACGACGACCGACGGCACGCCCACCGACCGCGGCACGGCGCTGGCCACCCGGTGCGAGCGGGTCGGCCCTGTCAGCATGTCCGGCCTGGGCTGGTGGTGGGTCTGCGACGCCACCGTCACCTGGGAGGACGGCTCCACCGAGCAGCGCACCTTCAAGTTCTCCGACCTCACCCCGGACAACCGCACGACACCGGCCCCGGTCGAACGCCGCGAGCTCGACAACCGAGGCAGCAACGTCGTCATCGCCGACCCGGCCGCGCCCGCCGCGCTGGGCTGGGCGCTGTTCGTCCCGCTGCTCGGGCTGGCGCTGCTCGGAGTCCGCATCCCCGGAATCCCGCCGCACGGCCCGGATCCGGAACGCCGCAGGCGGGCCCGGCTGGGGATCTGGCCGCCCGCGATCCTCGCCGCCGGGTGGTGGCTGGTCATCGCGGGCGGACTGGGCAGCGGTTCGCTCGACGTCCTGACCTGGTCGCCGGTGGTCGTGATCATCGCCGGTCACGCGTTCCTCGCCGTCGGCGCCGCGTTCGCCATCGCCCGGCGGCGCCACGGCTACCCGGACCGGGAACCCCCCATCGCCACCGGCGGGCTGCTGCTGCGCGCGAACCTGCTGCTCGGGCTCGGCGTCGTCGGCGTCGTGGGCGGGCTGCTCAGCGGGCAGCCTGCGACCGGGATCGTCGCGCTCACCGCGTTGCCGCTGGTCGCCGCCGGGTTCGGCGTCCGCGGCCGACTCGTCGCGGGGCGCCTGCGCGCCCTGAGCTGACCCCGGAGCACGCCCGAACGGCCGTGGCACGAGGATGGACGCGAGCGCTGGGGGCGCTCGTGCCGGTCGGTCCGTCCTGCCGCGAAGAATCCTCCGGGATTCGGGGGAACCATCAGGGTCCCTCGGATCGTCGATCTCGATGGACCCGGTCCGGCCTCAACCGGCACGAGGCCGCACCGCACCAAGCACGACACTGGGGAAACAACATGAATCAGCAGTCACCGCAGCAATTCCTGGAATCGCTGCAAACCCGCGCCGACGAGATGGTGCAGCAGTCCCAGCAGATCCAGGAGCAGCTCGGCTCGCTCACCGAAACCGCCACCGAAGGCGGCGTCTCCGTCACCGTCGGCTCCAACGGCGCGCTCCAGGACGTGCAGTTCGACCGGAGCTCGATGCAGCGCGGCCCGTCCGAGCTGCGCGCCGCGATCCTGCGGCTGTCCGCGCAAGCGCAGGGCGCGGTCGCGCACAAGGTCGCGCAGACCGTGGAGCCGTTCGCGGGCGCCTCGGCGATGGAATTCCTGCGAACTCAGCTCCCCGCGGAACCGGACGAAGGCGCCGCGAGTCGCAACGACGATCCGGACTTCGACGACGAGCCGCCGCGAAGCTACCTTCGCTGATCAACGGGAGCAGCAGACCATGTTCAACGTCATGCCGGCGCGGCTGACCACGCATTCGCAATGGCTCGCCGGACTCGCGGGCGACATCGCCGCGGCAGGACAGCAGGGCGCGGGAGTCTCGTTCGGCGTCGACAGCTTCGGCCTGGTGGGCCAGCTCTTCGCGGATCAGGCCCGGCAGACCTCGCAGCAGGCCGCCGCCGAGATCCAGAAGTTCTCCGAGCTGACCAGCGACCTCGGTGATCGGGTGAGCGCGACCGCGACCGACTACCAGGACATCGACGACAAGAACTCCGACGATCTCGGGCAGGTGCAGATATGACCGGGATGTTCACCGACACCGGCAGCGAAGCGGTCCAATCCGGCGCCGTGACGGCGGGCGCGGGGATCGTCGACTCCGCTCGGGCGACCTGGACGGCGTTCAACAACGAGGACTGGGGCGAGTTCGCCGCCAGCGCCGGGGTGCTCGCGCTGGACGGGCTGATCACCGCCATCGACCCGATCGGTTCCGCGCTGGCCGCCGGGGTCGGCTGGCTCATGGAGCACTTCGCGCCGCTGCGCGAAGTGCTCGACTTCCTCGCGGGCGATCCGAACGCGATCAAAGCGGGCGCGGACACCTGGCAGCAGGTGAAGGCCGACCTGGAGAAGCTGGCCGCGGAGATCCCCGGGCAGGTCCAGTCGGACTGCGCCGAGTGGCAGGGCCAGGCCTGCGACGCCTACCGGCAGCGGTCCGCGGAACTCGCCGAAGGCGTCGAAGCCATGTCGGTCAGCGCGGGCACCGCCTCCGGCGCGATGGCGACCGCGGGCACCATGGTCGCCACCTGCCGCGGCCTGATCCGGGACATCATCGCCGCCATCGTCGCCGAACTCATCAAGGGCGCGCTGGCCGCGCTCGCCGGCTCCGTCATCAGCTTCGGCGCGACCGTCGCCGGCTACCTCGGCTACGCGGCCGGACGGATCGGGATGACCCTGTCCAAGATCGCCACGAAGATCAGCCAGCTGCTCGGCAAGCTCGGCAAAGCCGGAACGCACCTGGCCAAGGCCCTCGACGACATGGCCGAGGCGGGCGCGAAGGTCGGCGCCAAGCTCACCACCGGTGGAGCGAAGGTGTTCCCGGCCTCGCCGGGACTCGGCGGAGCCGCCACCGCCGCCGGGCAGGCCACCTCCCGCGCGTCGGACGCGGCGGGCTCCGCCGCGAGCGCCGTCGGCAGGGGAAGCGAAGCGCTCGGCACCGCCGGGACGCGCGGCGCCGACGCGGCGGCCGGCCTCGGCAAGAGCGCCGAACAACTCGGCGGACGCGGCGTCGGGCTGATGGGCAACGCCGACGACCTGGGCCGCTCGGCGCAGAACGCCACCAAGTCCTTCGTCGACGACGCCACGCTGTGGCGGGAAGGCGGCAGCGTCAACAACGCCGCCGCCCGCGAAACGGCGGAGGCCGTGTCAGACGTCCGTACGGGCGAAAGCCAGCTCGCGCGCGGCGCCTTCGGCTCGGAGCAGTACCACGAGCAGACCTACGACGAGGACAACGGCACGAACTACTACGACACCTCGCACCGCCTGTCCGGCACCATCCCCTCCGCGGAAGAGCACTTCCCGAAGTGACGCCGAGGTGCCCCGGCACTTCCCCGGACATGCGAACGGCCCCGCCGATCCGAGGATCGACGGGGCCGTTCGTGCCGCGAAATCAGGACTCCAGCAGCACACCCATTTCGTCCCGCACCCTGCGCGCCGCCGAGCGCAGGTCCGCCACGGACGGGCCGTGGCGCAGTACGTCTCGGGCCGTGGCGGGCAGGACCGAGGGCAGGGCCGCGCCGAACGTGGCGCGCAGGCCCTGCACCGTGGCGCCCTGGGCTCCCAGGCCGGGGGCCAGGATCGGGCCGTTCAGGCGGGAGAAGTCCAGCTCGCCCGGCTTGATCGTCGCCCCGGCGACCACGCCCACGTAGCCGTACGGGTCGGCCCCGGCGTTGTTCTCCCCTGCCGCGTCCACGATGGACTGGCCGACGGTGCGGCCGTCGTCCGCAGTGGACCGCTGCAGCGCCGCGCCCTCCGGGTTCGAGGTGCGGGCCAGCACGAACACGCCGCGCCCGGTCTGCTCCGCGATGCCCAATGCCGGTGCCAGCGAACCGAAACCGAGGTACGGCGACACCGTCAGCGCATCGGCCGCCAGCGGCGAGTGCTCGTCGAGGTAGGCGTTCGCGTACGCCGTCATCGTCGAACCGATGTCGCCGCGCTTCACGTCCAGCAGCACCAGCGCGCCGGCCTCGCGGGACGCGGCGACGACCTTCTCCAGGACCGCCACGCCCGCCGAGCCGTACACCTCGAAGAACGCCGACTGCGGCTTGAGCACCGCGAACTCACCGGCCAGCGCCTCCACCGCCGTCATCGCGAACCGCTCCAACGCGGCGGGGCTCTCCTCCAAGCCCCACGCGTTGAGCAGCGCCGGATGCGGATCGATGCCCACGCACAGCGCGCCGCGCGCGGCCACCGAATCGGCCAGCCGCCGCCCGAAACCGGCCCGGACCGTCACCGGCGCTCACCGCCCTGGCGCAGCGCGGCCTGCAGCGCCTGCAGCGGGCGCACGCCGATGCTGCCGCGGATGCCGGCTTCGATGCCCTGCACCGCCGCCGCGGCGCCCTGCACCGTGGTGATGCACGGGATGTCGCGCGACACGGCGGCCGTGCGGATCTCGTAGCCGTCGACGCGCGGACCGGGATTGCCGTACGGGGTGTTCACGACCATGTCGATCTCACCGGCGCGGATCAGGTCGATGACGTCGCGGTCCGCACCGGACTCGTTGTGCTTGCGGACCTCCTTGGCCGGAATCCCGTTGCGCCGCAGCACATCCGTGGTCCCGGCGGTCGCGAGGATCTCGAAGCCCAGGTCGGCGAGGCGCTTGACCGGGAACACCATGGAACGCTTGTCCTTGTTCGCCACCGACACGAACACGGTGCCCGAAGTCGGCAGCGAACCGTAGGCGGCGGACTGGGACTTCGCGAACGCCTGCCCGAAGGAGACGTCGATGCCCATCACCTCGCCGGTCGACTTCATCTCCGGCCCCAGCAGCGAGTCCACGCCGTGGCCCTCCGGGGTGCGGAAGCGGTGGAACGGCAGGACCGCCTCCTTCACCGCCACCGGAGCGTCCATCGGCAGGTCCGCGCCGTCGCCCGTCGCGGGCAGCACGCCCTCGCCGCGCAGGTCGGAGATGCTGGCGCCCAGCATGATGCGGGACGCGGCCTTCGCCAGCGGTGCCGCCGTCGCCTTCGACACGAACGGCACCGTGCGCGACGCCCGCGGATTCGCCTCCAGCACGTAGAGCACGTCGTCCTTCAACGCGTACTGCACGTTGAGCAGGCCCAGCACACCGATGCCGTGCGCGATGGCCTTGGTGGACTCGCGCACCTTCTCGATGTCCTGGCGCCCCAACGTGATCGGCGGCAGCGCGCAAGCCGAGTCGCCGGAGTGGATGCCGGCCTCCTCGATGTGCTCCATCACGCCGCCCAGGTACACGTCGGTGCCGTCGCACAGCGCGTCCACGTCGATCTCGATGGCGTCGTCGAGGAAGTTGTCCACCAGCACCGGGTGCTCCGGGGTGACCTCGGTGGCGCGGGCGATGTAGTTCTCCAGCGACGCCTCGTCGTAGACGATCTCCATGCCGCGGCCGCCGAGCACGTACGACGGGCGCACCAGCACCGGGTAGCCGATCTCGTCGGCGATGCGCTTGGCCGCGTCGAACGACGTGGCCATGCCGTACTTCGGCGCGGGCAGGCCCGCCTTGCGCAGCACGTCGCCGAACGCGCCGCGCTCCTCCGCCAGGTGGATCGCCTCCGGCGGCGTGCCCACGATCGGCACTCCGGCGTCGGCCAGGCGCTGCGCCAAGCCCAGCGGCGTCTGGCCGCCGAGCTGCACGATCACGCCGACGACCTCGCCGGAGGCCCGCTCCGACTCGACGACCTCCAGCACGTCCTCGAACGTCAGCGGCTCGAAGTACAGCCGGTCCGCCGTGTCGTAGTCCGTGGACACCGTCTCCGGGTTGCAGTTGACCATGACGGTCTCGAACCCGGCGTCGCGCAGCGACGTGGCCGCGTGCACGCAGGAGTAGTCGAACTCGATGCCCTGGCCGATGCGGTTCGGGCCCGAACCCAGGATGATCACCTTGGGACGGTCGCGCTGCTCGGTGACCTCCGACTCCGCGGCGGGGTCGAGCTCGTAGGCCGAGTAGTGGTACGGGGTGCGGGCCGCGAACTCGGCCGCGCAGGTGTCCACCGTCTTGTACACCGGCCGCACCGCCAAGCGGTGCCGCAGCGACCGCACGCCGTCCTCATCGGACAGTTCCGGGCGCAGCGCGGCGAGCTGGCGGTCCGACAGACCGGAGCGCTTCGCCCGCCGCAGCAGGTCCGCGTCCAGCACCGGGGCCGCCGAGAGCTCGGCGCGCAGCTCCACCAGCGCGGCGATCTGGTCCACGAACCACGGGTCGATGCCCGAGGCCTCGTGCACCTGCGCCACGCTCGCGCCCAGCCGCAGCGCGCGCTCCACCGCGTAGAGCCTGCCGTCATGCGCGGTGCGCAGGTCGTCCAGAGTGGACTCCAGCGTCGCGCCTTCCGGGTCGTCCTTCGTCCAGAAGCCGATCCGCGAGGTCTCCATGGAGCGCAGCGCCTTGCCCAGCGCCTCCTGGAAGCTGCGGCCCAGCGACATCGCCTCGCCGACGCTCTTCATCGTCGTCGTCAGCGCCGGGTCCGCGCCGGGGAACTTCTCGAAGGCGAACCGCGGCACCTTCACCACCACGTAGTCCAGCGTCGGCTCGAAGCTCGCCGGGGTCTCGCCGGTGATGTCGTTGCTGATCTCGTCGAGCGTGTAGCCGATGGCCAGCTTCGCGGCGATCTTGGCGATCGGGAAGCCCGTCGCCTTCGACGCCAGCGCCGAGGAGCGCGACACCCGCGGGTTCATCTCGATCACGACCATGCGCCCCGTCTCCGGGTGGATCGCGAACTGGATGTTGCAGCCGCCGGTCTCCACGCCCACCTCGCGCAGCACGTCGATGCCGACGTTGCGCATGTGCTGGTACTCGCGGTCGGTCAGCGTCATCGCCGGGGCCACCGTCACCGAATCACCGGTGTGCACGCCCATCGGATCGATGTTCTCGATGGAGCAGATCACGACCACGTTGTCCGCGTGGTCGCGCATCAATTCGAGCTCGTACTCCTTCCAGCCGAGCACGCTCTCCTCGATGAGCACCTCGTGCACCGGGGACTCGGTGAGGCCCAGCGTGGCCATCCGCTCCAGGTCCTCGGAGGTGTGCGCCATGCCGGAGCCCAGGCCGCCCATGGTGAAGCTGGGGCGGATGACCACCGGCAGGCCGCGCTCGGCGACGAACTCGCGGACCTCGTCCATCGACTTGCACACGGCGCTCTCCGGCGCGTCGCCGCCGATGGAACGCACGATGTCCTTGAACCGCTGCCGGTCCTCACCGCGCTCGATGGCCTCGATGTCGGCACCGATGAGCTCCACGCCGTACTTCTTGAGCACGCCGCGCTCGTCGAGGGCCATCGCCGTGTTCAGCGCGGTCTGACCGCCGAGGGTCGCCAGCAGCGCGTCGGGGCGCTCGGCCTCGATGACCTTCTCCACGAACTCCGGGGTGATCGGCTCCACGTAGGTGGCGTCGGCGAACTCCGGGTCCGTCATGATCGTCGCCGGGTTGGAGTTGACCAGGCTGACCCGCAGCCCCTCCTCCCGCAGCACCCGGCACGCCTGCGTACCGGAGTAGTCGAACTCGCAGGCCTGCCCGATGACGATCGGCCCGGAACCGATCACCATGACGTGCTTGATATCAGTGCGCTTGGACATCAGTTCCCTCACTTGCTAGGCGACGCAGTCCGTCCCGGAAGACTTGGAAGCTGCGCGAGCTGTTGTTGTCCACGTCCATGTGCGGGGCCACTTCATGCGCGAGGGCCAGCTTCTGCAGACCGCTGACGTGGTAGTTGTGTTGCTGGAGCAGGGATTCGAGGACCCGTGAGGTGTCGGTGATCCCGTCCGGATCGCGGTACTTCGCACGCTGGGCGAGCCCGGCGGGCAGCCGGGGAAAGGCGCTTCGCAAGGCCGGAACGTCGCCGAGGAACCAGGCTTCGAGCTCCTCCACGACGATCCTGGGCAGCACCGTCCCGGCCGGTTCCGTCGCGGACGCGACGCGTAACCCGGCGTCCACGACCATCTTGGAGACCTCGGTCTTGAGCTCCAAGCAGTCGTCGCGATCCCGATCCAGCAGGAGCACCAGCCGCGTTCCGGTGGCCGGAGCCCACGCGGAGTACCCGTGCAGCCGTGCCGGCAACCGGCGCAGCAGCCCCTGCTTGCCGGGGAAGACCCGCAGCTGCCACGGCGTCACGGGAACGATCTTCGGCAACAGCGCGGACAGCGCCGCCTCCGCGGACGGTTCCTCGACCAGCACCTCCAGGTTCGCCGTGCTCATCCGTCCCGTCCAGGGGGATCCAGCGGGTCACCGACGCCGAAGTAGCCCTCCATCCAGAGATCGCCGAGAGTCCCGCCCGACTCCGCCATCGCGACGACCTGCGGGATCTCGCTCGCCCTGGTCACCAGCGCGAAACCATCGGAACCGCGGTGCAAAGCCCACAGTTCCTCCAAGCGGAGTGCGTCGGCGAACTGCGGCGAATGGGTCGTGACCAGCAAGGGACTGCGCTGAGCGGCCGATCGGCACTCCTCGGCCAGCCCGTGCAGCAACCTCGGGTGCAGTTGGTTCTCCGGCTCCTCGATCCCGACGATCGACGCGGGGACGGGGTCGTGCAGAACGATCAGATAAGCCAGCAGCCGCAGCGTGCCCTCGGAGGCGAACTTTGCGTAGATCGGCTCGTCGAACGGCAGGTCCTTCAGCCGCAACGCCAGCCTGCCGTCGACCTCTTCCGGCTCGATCCGCTCCAGGTTCGGCACCCGTTGACGCAATGCCTTAAGGATCTGATCGAGGCGGCCCGGGTGCTGCTCGCGTAGGTACCGCAGCACGTTCGGCAGGTTCTCGCCGCTGCCCGAAATCCGCTCCTGCGGACCGATTTCAGCTACCGCACGAGGGTCGCCAGCACCGAGGTGCGACAGGTACCAGCTGGAGATGAACCGCCGGAGTTCTACGAGTTCAAGGAAGTCCTCGAACTGCCCCAGCGCCGGGGCTGCAAGCATGTCCGAGCCGTCCAGGGCAACGTTCCGCTCCTCGAAGACGCCCGCCCCCTTCGCGACGTCGAGCAACCGCCCCGCACCTACGCACGTGAGCGCCTCGTCGAGCACGACCGGGCGGCCGTCGTCCGCTTCGTCGATGCGGAGCAGGTAGGTCAGCCGCTGATGCAGCCCGTCCCCAGGCCGGTACGTCAGCTCGATCTCCACCGGCCCGTCGCATCCCCGGCTGCGGATCTCCGCCATCCGGCCGCGCGCGTCCCACGCCCGCCGCAGGTTCGTCGTGAACGCCTCGTGCAGGAAGGCGAACACGTCGATCACCGTCGACTTACCGCTGCCGTTCGGCCCGAACAGCACCGTCAACGGCGACAGGTTCTCGAACGTCACGTCGCGCAGCACCCGGTAGTTGCGCACCCGGAGCCGCTCGATCGACGCGCCCGGAGCCATCAGCGGGCCTCGCTCATCAGGCTGGTGAACTCGTCGAACAGGGGCGCGGCGTCGTGCGGACCGGCCGCGGCCTCCGGGTGGTACTGGACGCTGAACGCGGGGCCGTCGAGCAGGCGCAGGCCTTCGACGGTGCCGTCGTTCGGGCAGAAGTGGCTGATCTTCGCGGCGCCGAAGTCGGTGTCGAACCGCTCCCCCGCCTCGCCCTCCACGGCGAAGCCGTGGTTCTGGGCGGTGATCGCGACCTTGCCGGTGTCCACGTCGATCACCGGGATGTTGATGCCCCGGTGGCCGTAGCGCATCTTGTAGGTCCCGCGGCCGAGCGCGCGGCCCAGCAGCTGGTTGCCGAAGCAGATCCCGAACAGCGGGAGCTTGCGCGACAGCACCTCGCGGGTGAGCGCGACGGCGTGGTCGGCGGTCGCCGGGTCGCCGGGGCCGTTGGACAGGAACACGCCGTCCGGGTTCACCGCCAGCAGGTCGTCCACAGTGGATGACAGCGGCAGCACGTGCACCTCGATGCCGCGCTGGGCCATCATCCGCGGCGTGTTCGACTTGATGCCCAGGTCCAAGGCCGCCACGGTGAACTTCTTCTCGCCCTGCGCCTCGACGACGTAGGGCTCGCTCGTGGTCACGTCACCGGCAAGGTCCGCGCCCGCCATCGAATCGGAGGCCGCGACCTGCGCCACCAGCTCGTCGTCCGAGCCCACCGCCGAACCCGAGAAGATCCCGGCGCGCATCGCGCCGCGCTCCCGCAGGTGCCGGGTCACGGTGCGGGTGTCGAGACCCGCGATGCTCACGATCTCCTGGCGCTTGAGCTCCTCGTCCAGCGACCGGCGGGAGCGCCAGTTCGACGGAACCCGGGCGGGGTCGCGCACCGCGTAACCCGCGACCCAGATGCGCTGGGATTCGTCGTCCTCGTCGTTCCAGCCGGTGTTGCCGATCTGCGGCGCGGTCTGCACCACGATCTGGCGGTGGTACGACGGGTCGGTCAGCGTCTCCTGGTAGCCGGTCATGCCGGTGGAGAACACCGCCTCGCCGAGCGCGCGGCCCTCCTGGCCGTAGGCGACGCCGCGGAAGATCCGGCCGTCTTCGAGCACCAGTGCCGCCGGGGTGTGCGCGGTCATGCCTGTCCCTCCATGTCGTCACGTCCTGCGGCAGGCGCCAATGCCCGCACCGCACCCGCCCACTCGTCCTGAGTGGACTTGTCATCCGCGCGGAAGCCCGTGTCGATGCCCTGGCCCCCCAAGCGCCAGGTCACCACGAGCATCCCCGCACCGGGAACGACCTTGTTCGCCAGTTTGTGATCCACCCGCGCGTCCACCACGGACTCCGCGGGAATCCACAGCGCGCTCGCGCCCGTCCGCTCCAGCAGCAGGCCCGAACCGCGCAGCCGCGCCACCGCGTTCGCGCGGTGCCCGACGTCGCCGACCGCGATGCGGTCCTGCCAATCACCGGCCCGCGTGCTGCCCACGTAGAACCCGCTCGCGTCGGCCAGCAGCGCCGGCTGCTCGGCCACGCCCTCGGGCGCCACCGGGAACTCCGCGAGCTCCGCGGTCTGCCGCCGCTTGCGGTTGAGCCAGCCGCGCCGCATCCCGAAGTACACCAGCGCCAGCAGCAACAGCAGCGCCAGCACCCACAACGTCCGCTCCATCAGCGCCGCACCTCGCCCTCGTGCGCGGTGATCCGGCCGCGCAACACCGTCGCCAGCACCCGGCCCGGCAGCTCCACGCCCTCGAACGGCGTGTTCGCCGAGATGCTCGCCAGCTCAGCACCCCGCACCGTCCAGCGGACGTCGGGGTCCACCACGGCCAGGTTCGCGGGCTCGCCCACCGCGATCGGACGGCCCTGGTCGGCCAGTCCGGCGATCTCGGCGGGCCGCTCGCTGAGCACCCGCGCCACGCCGCGCCAATCCAGCAGGCCCGGCTCCACCATCGTGCGCGCCACCACGCCCAGCGCGGTCTGCAGGCCGAGCATGCCCGGCTTCGCCGCCGACCACTCGCAGTCCTTGTCCTGCGACGCGTGCGGCGCGTGGTCGGTGGCCACGCAGTCGACGGTGCCGTCGGCCAGCGCCTCCCGCAGCGCCCGCACGTCCTCGTCGGTGCGCAACGGCGGGTTGACCTTGTTCACCGGGTCGTAGGTCGACAGCAGCTCGTCGGTCAGCAGCAGGTGGTGCGGCGTGACCTCCGCCGACACGGTGCCCGCGGACTCGCGCGACTTCCACCAGCGCAAGATCTCCGCGGTGCCCGCCGTCGACACGTGGCAGACGTGCAACGTGCCGCCGGTGTGCCCCGCCAGCAGGCAGTCCCGCGCCACGATCGACTCCTCCGCCGGAGCGGGCCAGCCCGCCAAGCCCAGCCGGGCGGCGTTCGCGCCCTCGTGGGCCTGCGCGCCGACCGTGAGCCGCGGCTCCTCCGCGTGCTGGGCCACCACCACGCCCAACGCCTTCGCGTACTCCAGCGCGCGGCGCATCACCAGCGGATCGTGCACGCACTTGCCGTCGTCGGAGAACATCCGCACCCCGGCCGCCGAACGCGCCATCGTGCCCAGCTCCGCGAGCTGCTCACCGCCCAGCCCGACCGTCACCGCGCCCACCGGGTGCACGTCGACCAGGCCGATCTCCAGGCCTCGGCGCCACACGTGCTCCACGATCACCGCGTTGTCCGCGACCGGATCGGTGTTGGCCATCGCGAACACCGCCGTGTAGCCGCCGAGCGCCGCCGCCGCCGAACCGGTCTCCACCGTCTCGGTGTCCTCGCGGCCCGGCTCGCGCAGGTGCGTGTGCAGGTCCACGAAACCGGGCAGCAGCACACCGCCTCCGCCGTGCACGACCTCGTCTGCCTCGACGTCCAGGTCCGCGCCGATCTCGGCGATCAGCTCGCCGTCGACCAGCACGTCCACCGCGTCACCGTCGCCGTAGGGACGGACTTCCTTGATCAGCACCCGGCTCATGCCGCGATCTCCTCTCCGGCGAGCAGGTGGTAGAGCACCGCCATGCGCACGTGGACCCCGTTGCGGACCTGTTCGGTGATGGCGGCGCGCGGCGAATCCGCCACCGCCGGAGCGATCTCCATGCCGCGCAGCATCGGACCGGGGTGCAGCACCACGGCGTGCTCCGGCAGCAGCGCCAGCCGCTTCTCGTTGAGGCCGTAGGCGATCGAGTACTCGCGGGCCGACGGGAAGAACCCGCCGTGCATCCGCTCCGCCTGCACCCGCAGCAGCATCACCGCGTCCACGCCCGGCAGCACCGGGTCCAGCTCGTGCACGACCTCGGCACCCCAGTGCTCGATGCCCTGCGGGACCAGCGTCGGCGGCGCCACCAGCACCACGTCGACGCCGAGGGTGCGCAGCAGGTGCACGTTGGAGCGGGCGACCCGGCTGTGCAGCAGGTCACCGACGATCGCGATCCGGCGGCCCGCGAGCTCACCGAGGCGTTCCCGCAGCGTCGCCGCGTCCAGCAAGGCCTGCGTCGGGTGCTCGTGCATCCCGTCGCCCGCGTTCACGACCTGCGTCCCGGCTTCGTCCAGCCAACCCGCCAGGCGGTGCGCCGCACCCGAAGCCGGGTGCCGCACGATCACGCAGTCCGCGCCCGCCGCCGAGAGGGTCAGCGCCGTGTCGCGCAGCGACTCGCCCTTGCCGACCGAGGACGCCGACGCCGACACGTTGATCACGTCGGCGCTCATCCACTTGCCCGCGACCTCGAACGACACCCTGGTCCGGGTGGAGTTCTCGTAGAACATCGTCATCACGGTGCGCCCGCGCAACGTCGGAAGCTTGCGCACCTCGCGCCCCAGCAAGGTCTGCTTGAGGGTGTCCGCGGTGTCGAGCACCGCCGTCGCGGTCGCCGCGTCCAAGCCTTCGGTGGAGAGCAGGTGCCGCATCACCGCACCTCCTCAACGCGCCGGATGATCACTGAATCGGCTTCGTCGACCTCGGCCAGCCGCACCGCGACGTCCTCGGCGCGGGACGTCGGCACGTTCTTGCCGACGTAGTCCGCGCGGATCGGCAGCTCCCGGTGGCCCCGGTCCACCAGGACCGCGAGCTGCACCGCACTGGGCCTGCCCTGGTCCCGCAACGAGTCCAGAGCGGCGCGCACCGTGCGGCCGGAGAACAGCACGTCGTCCACGAGGACGACCAGCGCGCCGTCGATCCCCGACGGCGGAAGACTGCTCGGCTCCAACGGCCGATTAGGTCGTTTGCGCAGGTCATCGCGATACAGCGTGATGTCCAGGGTGCCCGTGGGCACCTCCACACCGCTGAACTCGGCGATCCGGTCCGCCAGCCGCCGCGCCAGCGGCACACCCCGGGTCGGAACACCCAGCAGCACCACGCGGGGGCCGCTCGCCGCGTCGTGCGACGCGGTGTCCAGTGCCGTCTTCTCGATGATCTGATGAGCGATGCGGGCGATCGTGCGCGCAACGTCACCGGCCGAAAGCAGCTCCCGCTGCCCGGCCGGGTCCGTCGCGCCCGCCTGCCGGCGTGACGCCACGGGTGAGCCTCCTTCCCCGCCTCACTGGACGGGTCCTTAAAGGATGGTTGATTCCCCAGTGGACCGGATGCGCCTGCACCCGCCCTCCGGTGCGAACATCGGCAGGTCACCAGGTGACCACCGACTTCGGCTTGTACGCTATCAGCGTCCCGAGGTCAATCGTCCGGGTGGTGTGGGAGTACTCGCCCTGCCGCCACACGAAGACCAACTTGACCTAGTGACACTTGCGAGCGAACATTACTCTCCGTATCAATCTGAGCTTTCCTCCCCGGCATCCGATTTAGGCTGACGGGGCGAATGAAACGGAGAAACGCCACATGGGCGACTACGCCAAGGCGCTGGGCGGCAAGCTCCGCGCTATCCGCCAGCAGCAGGGTCTCTCGCTGCACGGCGTCGAGCAGAAGTCAGGCGGGCGGTGGAAGGCCGTGGTCGTCGGGTCCTATGAACGTGGCGACCGAGCGGTCACCGTCCAGAAACTCGCCGAACTGGCCGACTTCTACGGTGTTCCGGTCGCGGAGCTACTCCCGGAGGGACGGGTGCCCTCCGGCGCCGAACCGGCCACCAAGGTCGTGATCAACCTGGAACGGTTGCAGCAGCTGCCTGCCGAGAAGGTCGGGCCTCTCGCCCGGTACGCGGCGACCATCCAGAGCCAGCGCGGTGACTACAACGGCAAGGTGCTGTCCATCCGGACCGAGGACCTGCGATCCCTCGCCATCATCTACGACATGACCCCCGGCGAGCTGACCGAACAGCTCATCGACTGGGGTGTCCTGCCGCCCGAGGCACGACCCGCTCGGGAGGAGTGAAACGCAGTCGTTCTGCCCGGTTGTCCGGGTAGCGGAACCTCAGTGAGCCTCTCGCTGCGGGATCTTTTTCCCAAGTGGCTCCGCCACGAAAGAAAAAGCCGTCCTCGCGAGAGGCTCACTGAGAACCCGCCGGTGAGCGGCTTTTCGACGTGGGCTATTCGCTTCGCGAATCCAAGCACGGCTTCGCCGCAAGGCAGGCTTGCTCCGCAGCCCAAAGGCACGGCTACGCCGCTAGGCACGGCCTTCGGCAGCAAGGCGAAGGCAAGCGTGACTTCTGCCGCCGTTGCGACTTCACCCGCTGAGAAGGCGACGACCAAAAGGCCCGCTCACTGGGAGCAGCAAGATCATGGGTGGCCGAGAAACCGATTACCGGGACCGGCGCGAGAAATCGCGGGAGGACGCCGGGATCGGCGAACCCCGCGATGGGCGCGGGTCAGCTCTGGGCTTCGGAGTCCGCGCGTTCCTTCGCCGCCGCCTCGGCCGCCTCCAGGTTGCGGATCGACGTGCGCAGCCGATCGCTGATACCCGCGATGCGGCCCAGCACGCCGTTGACGAACCGCGGCGAATCGTCCGTGGACAGCGCCTTCACCAGCTCCACGGCCTCGTCGATCGCGACCGCGGGCGGCACGTCCTCGCTCCACAGCAGCTCGTAGAGCCCCAGCCGCAGCACGGCCCGGTCCACCGCGGGCATCCGGGCCAGCGTCCAACCCTCGGAGTGCTCGACGAGCACGTCGTCGATGCGCTGCCGGTTGCCGGCGACGCCCTCCACGAGGGTGACCGTGTAGTCCCCGACCGGCGCGGCCTCGGGCGCGGCGAGCCGCTCGGACAGCAACGTCACCGCGTCGAGACCGCGCAGGTCGGCCTCGTACAGCACGTCCACCGCCCGCTTGCGGGCCTTGCTCCGTGAGCCCAACTCACATCTCTCTTTCCACTGTTCCCCGCCCGGCACGAACCGCGGCCCTGCCGGACGAACCAGCGGGGCCGCGGGTGCGGCGGGAACGAATCACTTGGTGTTGACGCGACCCAGGTAGCGACCGTCGCGCGGGTCGACCTTGACCTTGTCGCCGGTGTTCAGGAACAGCGGCACCTGGATCTCCGCGCCGGTTTCCAGGCTCGCCGGCTTGGTGCCACCGGTCGAACGGTCGCCCTGCACGCCGGGGTCGGTGTGCTGCACGTGCAGCTCCACCGAGGCGGGCAGTTCGACGTACAGCGGCTCACCCTCGTGGCGGGCGATGACCACGTTGCTGTTCTCCAGCATGTAGTCCGCCGCGTCACCGACCACGCCGCGCGAGACCTGGACCTGGTCGTAGGTGTCCTGCTCCATGAACACGAAATCGGTGCCGTCGTCGTAGAGGTACGTCATCTCGCGGCGGTCCACGTTCGCGGTCTCGACCTTCACGCCTGCGTTGAAGGTCTTGTCCACGGTCTTGCCGGAGAGCACGTTCTTCAGCGTGGTGCGCACGAAGGCGCCGCCCTTGCCCGGCTTGACGTGCTGGAAGTTCACGACGGACCAGAGCTGGCCGTCGATCTTGAGCACGAGTCCGTTCTTGAGGTCGTTCGTGGATGCCACGTGTCCGGTCTCTCCATGTGATGCGGGCTGCGGTTGACTCGCTGAGTCGAGTGCGGCGCCGCCGCTGCATGTCGGCCGCACGCGCACCGCGCTCAGACGGCGACGAGCTCCTTGGTCGTCAAGGTGAGGAGTTCCGGCGTGCTCTCGCGCACGGCCAGGGTGTCCTCGATGCGGACCCCGCCACGCTCCGGCAAGTACACGCCGGGTTCGACGGTGACCACCATCCCCTCTTCGATCCTACCGTCCCCCCGCTGCGACAACGCCGGTGCCTCATGGATCTCGAGACCCACGCCATGTCCGACGCTGTGCGGGTACCGCTCGCCGTACCCCGCGTCGTCGATCACCTGGCGCGCCGCCCCGTCCACGTCGCGCACATCGGTGCCCACCCGGACCGCGCCGCGACCCGCTGCCTGCGCGGCGTGCACCAGCTCGTAGACCTCGCGCTGCCAGTCGGCCGGAGCACCCAGCACCACGGTGCGCGTCATGTCCGAGTGGTACCCGTCGACCAGAGCGCCGAAGTCCATCTTCACGAAGTCCCCGGCCGCCAACGCGGCCGAAGTCGGCCGGTGGTGCGGGATCGCGGAATGCGCGCCCGCCGCGACGATCGTGTCGAACGCGGGACCCGCGGCACCGTGCTCCAGCATCCGCGCCTCCAGCTCGCGGGCCACCTCCAGCTCGGTGCGGCCGGGACGCAGCCCGCCGTGCTCGATGAGATCCGCCAGCGCCCGGTCGGCGGCGGCGCACGCCATCCGGATCGCGTCCACCTCCGCGGCATCCTTGACCAGCCGGAGGCGTTCGACCAGGCCGGGGGCACGGGTGAGCTCGATGCCCGGCGCCGCCTCGGCCAGCGCATCGCGGCCGTCGACCGTGACGTGCTGGCTCTCGAAACCCGTTCGCCGGTACCGGTCGGGCGCCTTGGCGACGTGCTCGGCCAGCACGAGCTCGCTGGGCCGCTCGATGATCCGCTCCAGATCCGGGACCTGCTCGGCCGCCTGCGTCGAATAGCGCCCGTCGGTGCTGAACGCGGTGGCCCGCTCCGCGCCCGGCTCATCGGCGGCGTGCACCACCACCGCGGCCTGCGAACCGGTGAACCCGGTGAGGTAGCGGATGTTGAGCAGATCGGTCACCAAGAGGGCGTCGAGGTCGGCTTCGCGGAGCAGTTCGCGCAGGGCATGGCGGCGGCGGGAGTGGGTCTCGGGCATACGCACCAGCCTAACGAGACGCCCCCTGCTGTTTCTTTCGTAGCGGGAAGGCGCCACGGGTCGTTCTGCTTCGGGGATCGAGTGGCGGAACCTCAGTCGGTCTCTCGCTGCGGGATCTTTTTCCCGAGTGGCTCCGCCACGAGGGAAA
>NZ_JBSFWJ010000057.1:0-42302 GCF_053592695.1 Saccharopolyspora sp. NPDC002578
CCTCGCGAGGACGGCTTTTTCCCTCGTGGCGGAGCCACTCGGGAAAAAGATCCCGCAGCGAGAGACCGACTGAGGTTCCGCCACCCGGACACCAAAGCAGAACGAGACCCCCTCAAAACCACCTCACCAAGTCACAGGGAGTTCCAGGAGGCCGCCGGAGAGCTGGCCGCTCTCCAGCTTCAGGTCCTCCGGAGCGACCGCCACCTGCAAATCGGGGATCTTCCGGAACAGGGTGCTGAACGCGGTCTGCAGTTCGACCCGCGCGAGCGGGGCGCCGATGCAGTGCCACATGCCGTGCCCGAAGGTCAGGTGCGGGTTGGGCGCGCGGGTCACGTCGAACGTGTCCGGGGCGTCGAAGGCGCGGGTGTCGAAGTTCGACAGGGTGAAGTCGAGCAGCACCAGCTCGCCCGCCTTGATCGTGACGTCGCCGATCTCGACGTCCCCGGCGGCCCAGCGCGGCAGCATGGAGCTGCCCGCCTTGGCCGCGCGCAGCACCTCCTCCACCGCGATGGCCATGGTGCCCGCGTCGCGCATCGCGAGGTCCCGCTTGTCGGGGTTGTTCGCGAGCACCAGCACGCCCACGTCGATGTGGCTGATCACGCTGTCCAGGCCGGCGAACAGCACGCCCGCCGCGAGGGTGCCGATGCGCTCGTCCTCGACGCCCGCCTCGCACAGCCGCGAGATCACGTCGTCGCCGGGCTGCCCGCGCTTGCGGCCCACCAGCGCGGAGATGTACGCGAACAGCTCCTCGGCGCCCTTCTCCGCGGAGACCGGGTCGTGCAGCACCGCCATCCGGCCCATCAGCTGCAGGATCATCATGCGGTCCTCGACGGGGATGCCGATCAGCTCGTAGAGGACCTGCAGGGCGAAGGGCTGCGAGAAGTCGTTGTGCAGGTCCGCGGGCGGTCCCTTGTCCACCAGCGCCTGCACCATGTCCTCGGCCAGCGCCTCGACCTTGTGGCGCAGCCGGGCGAGCCTGCGCGCGGAGAAGCTCGGCGTCAGCAGCGCGCGCATCGACTTGTGCAGCCGGGTCGCCTCGTCGGGGTCCGAGTCGGTGATCAGCAGGTTGAAGAACGGGGTGTCGACGTAGCGCGGCGCGGACGGCGGATCCGGGTGCGACCGGTTGATCCGCTCGTCCTTGAGCAGCTCCTTGACCTCTTCGTGCCGGGTGACCAGCCAGGCTTCGTCGCCCGCCGGGGTGATCACCTTGCAGATGGGCGCCTGCTCCTGGAGATTCCGCAGCATCTCCGGAGGCCGGAGCATGGCGGACGGGCCGGTGCCCAGCTTCGGCAGGTCGAGCGATTGACTCATGGGCGATTCCTCCGCGGTGTGGGTGGATTCCGGTCGGACGAACGGGACCGGGCCGCCGCGCCGGACGCGGCGACCCGGCGAGCGGTCAGGTGCTCGCGGGCACGAGGCTCGCCAGCCAGTCGTGCATGACCTGCGCGGTGAGCTCGGAGTGTTCCTTGGCCAGCGACAGGTGGTCGGCCTCGATGGTGCGCACCGCGTCGGTGTCGATGGCGGGCGGCGCTTTCGTGCCGCGGCTGCCGGGAACGGGGACCGAGCAGCGCACCAGCAGGGTCGGCGCGGTGGTCACCGGGGCGTCGGTGATCGCGGCGACCTTGTTGTACCAGTGCACCATCGCCGACAGCCGGGAGCTGTTGAGGTTCACCGACGGGGAGTCGATGTCGGCGAGGTAGTAGCTCGCGACCTCGTCGTAGTCGATGTCGTCGTTGCCGTCGTAGCGCAGGCTCAGCGTGTCCAGCAGGATCACCGCGTCCGGCCGCACGCCCCAGGTGTCCTCCAGCACGCCCGCCGCGTGGTAGGCGATGGTGCCGCCGGTGGAGTGCCCGACCAGCACGAACGGGTCGCCGTCGCTGCCGTGCAGCGCGCTCTCGGCGACCGAGCGGATGGCGGCCGTGCCGTGCTCGGGCAGGTCCTCCCCCGATTCGAAGCCGACGAGCGGCAGCGCGGACACGTGCCGGGTGCCGCGCAGGTGCGCGGCGATGCGGGCGTACTGGTGCACGCCGCCGGTGGCGCCGGGCGAGCTCACGCAGATCAGCCGGGGGTCGGTGGGGCCGTCGGCCAGCGTCACCGGTTCGGGCAGTTCGGCGAGCTCGGCGGGGGTCTCGAAGGTCGGGCGGGTCGCGGCGACCGCGCCGAGCATCCGCATGGACTCCTTCTGCTTGCCGGAGTGCACGCCGGTGAGGAACAGGTTCACCAGGGTGTCGTGCGGGTTGCCCTGCGACCGGCCGCCGGCGACACCGATGCGGTCGCCCAGTTCGCCGTCGATCCGGTCGGCGAGCGCGGCCGGGGTCTTCGTGTCGAACACGACCGATGCCGCAAGCCGCAGGTCGAGCTCTTCGCCGAGCCGGTTGCGCAGTTCCACCGCGATCAGCGAGTCGAAGCCCAGTTCCAGGAAGTCCCGTTCCGCGTCGACGGCGGACGCGTCGCGGTGGCCGAGCACGGCGGCGGCGTGCTCGATGACGAGTCCGGTGAGCAGCTTGCGGCGGTCGGCCGCGTCGGCGTCGGCGAGCCGGTCGCGCAGCGTTCCGCCGGATCGCGCCGCGGCGGCGGTGCGGCGGGCGGCGGGGATCAACCCGCGCAGCACGGAGGGCACGTGGCCCTGGGCCCGCATCCCGGAGGCCTTCGCGCGGATCGGCACCACCAGCGCCTCGTCGCGGGCGAGGGCGGCGTCGAACAGCGCCAGTCCCTGTTCCAGCGACAGCGGCGGCAACCCGGAGTTCGCCATCCGCTCCAGTTCGGCTTCGGTGAGCTCGCCGGTCATGCCGGTCGTCGGCGCCCACGGACCCCACGCCAGCGACTGCGCGGGCAGACCCGCGCCGCGGCGGTGCTGGGCCAGGGCGTCGAGGAAGGCGTTGGCCGCGGCGTAGTTGCCCTGTCCGGGTCCGCCCATCACACCGGAAACCGAGGAGTACAGCAGGAACGCGGTGAGCCCGAGGTCGCGGGTGGCTTCGTGCAGGCGCCAGGCGGCGTCCACCTTGGGCCGCAGCACGCCGTCCAGGCGTTGCGGGGTGAGCGAGCCGATCGCCCCGTCGTCGAGCGCCCCGGCGGTGTGCACGACGGCCGTGAGCGGGTGCTGCACCGGGATCTCGGCGAGCAGGCCGTCCAGCGCGGCGCCGTCGGCGGCGTCGCAGGCCGCGATCCGCACGTCGGCGCCGTGCGCGGTGAGTTCCGCGCGCAGCTCCACCGCTCCCGGCGCCTGCGGTCCGCGGCGGCTCGCCAGCACCAGGTGCCGGGTGCCGTGCTCGGCGACCAGGTGCCGGGCCAGTTCGGCGCCGAGCCCACCGGTGCCGCCGGTGATGAGCACGGTCCCTTCGGGGTCCCAGCTCGCGGTGTCCACGGCTCCCTCGCCGTCGAGCGGCAGCAGCCGCGCCACGCGGATCTCCCGCTGCCGCACGGCGATCTGCTGCTCGTCGGCGTCGAGCAGTCCGGGCAGCACCGCCGCGGAGGTGAAGGCGTCGTCGAGGTCGACGAGCAGCAACCGGCCGGGGTCCTCGGCCTGCGCGGAGCGCACCAGGCCCCACACGGCCGCCGCGGCCACGTCGGCGGGCGTCTCGCCGTCCACCGCGACCGCGCCTCGGGTCACGAAGACCAGGTGGGATCGGGCGAAGCGCTGGTCGGACTGCCATTCCTGGAGCACGGCCAGCGCCCGGTGGGTGAGGTCGTGCACGGCCTGCGGGCCGGCGGCGGCGTCACCGGTGACGGGGATGAGGAACACGTCGGGCACCGCGCTGCCGCTCGCCGTGCTCGCCAGGGTCTCGCCGTAGCCGACGACGGCTTCGTCGGCGCGGTGCAGCGCGTAGGCGAGGTCGAACTCGTCGCCGCCGATGATCGCCCAGCGCTTGCCGCCGACGGGCTCCGGCGCGGGCCCGGGGACCCAGCGCAGCCCGAACAGGGAGTCCTGGCCGGATTCGCGGGCCACCGGCGCCTGTCCGCTGGTGTCGAGGGTCAGGGATTCCACCACCAGCACGGGGTTTCCGCGGCCGTCGACGGCGACGACCTCGATGCCCGGACCGTCCGCGTGGCGGCTCGCGCGCAGGCTCAGCGCGGTGGCTCCGGTGGCGTGCAGGGACATCCCGTCCCAGCGGACCGCCCGCGCGGAGTCCGAAGTGGACTCGACGTGCGCGGCGGCGCGCACGACCGCGTCCAGCAGCGCCGGGTGCAGGTCGTGGCCGGGGCCGGTGTCGTCCGCGGGCAACGCCACCTCGGCGAAGACCTCCCCGGCGTGGCGCCACACCGCGAACGACGCGTCGTCGGCCGGCTGCTCGGCACCGCCGGGCACTTCGCCGGAGAAGTCGATCTCGACCGGGTCGGCGGTGAGCACGCCGGTGGCGTGCTCGGTCCAGTCCTGCTCGGAGTCCGCCGGGCGGGCGTGCACGGTCAGCGCGCGCCGCCCCTCTTCGTCGGCCTCCCCGATCTTGACCTGCACGGCGACCGGTTCACCCGCGGGCAGCACGAGACCGGTGCCGACGGTCAGCGTCTCGACCCGCGCGCACCCGGCCTCGTCCGCGGCCCGCAGCGCGAGCTCGGCGAACACCGACTCCGGCACGGCCCGCCCGGTGGGCAGCCACGGTTGCGCGCTCGCCGACAGGCGCCCGGTCAGCACGACCGCGCCCGTGTCGGCCAGTCCCATCGCCGCGCCGAGCACCGGGTGGTGCACCGAGCGCAGCCCGAGCCCGGTGGCGTCCGCGGCACCGGCGGCGGCCTTCGGCCAGAACCGCTCGTGCTGGAACGCGTAGGTGGGCAGGTCGACGCGCCGCGCGCCGGTCCCGGCGAGCAGCTCGGACCAGTCCACCCGCAGGCCGCGGACGTGCAACCGGCCGAGCGCGGTCACCAACGCCGCCTCCTCCGGGCGGTCCTTGCGCAGCGCCGGAGCCGCCACGGCGTTGTCGGGCAGCGATTCCTGGGCCATCGCGCAGAGCGTGCCGTCCGGGCCCAGCTCCAGGAAGGTCTTCGCGCCCTCGGCGGCGAGCGCGCGGACGCCGTCGGCGAACCGCACCGCCTCCCGCACGTGGCGCACCCAGTACTCCGGCGAGCCGAGCTCCTCGGAGCGCGCGCGCTCCCCGGTCAGGTTCGACACGATCGGGATCGCGGCGGGGCCGAAGGACAGCTCCCGCACCACGGCGCGGAACTCGTCGAGCATCGGGTCCATCAGCGGCGAGTGGAACGCGTGGCTGACGCCGAGCGGTTTGGTCTTGCGGCCGTCGGCCGCCAGCCGCTCCGCGACGGCCCGCACGCCCGCCTCGTCACCGGAGACGACGACCGAGCGCGGCCCGTTGATCGCGGCGATGGACGTGGTGCCGTTGAGCAGCGGCACGACCTCGGCCTCGGTGGCCTGGACCGCGGTCATCGCGCCGCCCGCGGGCAACGCGCTCATCAGGCGGGCGCGGGCGGCGACGAGCTTCGCGGCGTCCGCGAGCG
The DNA here is from genome assembly GCF_053592695.1 of Saccharopolyspora sp. NPDC002578. Classification (NCBI taxonomy): domain Bacteria; kingdom Bacillati; phylum Actinomycetota; class Actinomycetes; order Pseudonocardiales; family Pseudonocardiaceae; genus Saccharopolyspora; species Saccharopolyspora sp. NPDC002578. The sequence goes on from NZ_JBSFWJ010000057.1 coordinate 5,446, forward strand.
ACAGCACGCCGGAGACGTGCGCCGCCGCGATCTCGCCGATGGAGTGGCCGCCGAGCAGGTCCGCCGTGACGCCGAGGGATTCGACCAGCCGGTACAGCGCGACCTCGACGGCGAACAGCGCGGGCTGGGTGTTGCCGGTGTCCTCCAGCGCGGCCTCGTCCGCGCCCCAGATCACGTCGCGCAGCGAGCCGTCCCGGTGCCGGTCGAGTTCGGCGAGCGCCGCGTCGAACGCCGCCGCGAACACCGGGAACCGGGCGTGCAGCTCGCGGCCCATGCCGAGCCGCTGCGAACCCTGGCCGGAGAACAGCACCGCGAGCCTGCCCGGTTCGGCGCCGACCGCGCCGCGCGCGACCTCGTCGACACCGGACTCGGTGGCCAACAGCACCGCGCGGTGCTCGAACGTGGACCGGCCGGTCACCAGCGAGTGCGCCACGTCGGCGGCGGCGGTCTCGGGGTGCCCGGCGTGGAAGGCGGTGATCCGGTCCAGCTGCGCGGCCAGCGCCTGCGGGGTCCGGCCGGAAACGGGCCACGGCACCGCGGCCGGGCGAATCCGCTGCTCGGGCTCGGCGGTCTCGGGCTGGGCGGATTCGGGCTGGGCGGGTTCCGGAGCCTGCTCCAAGATCACGTGCGCGTTGGTGCCGCTGATGCCGAAGGAGGAGACACCGGCCCGGCGGGGATGGTTCGCCTCGGGCCACGCCGTGCTCGCGGTCGCCAGCTCGACGGACCCCGTGTCCCAGTCCACGTGCTCGGACGGGCTGCTCACGTGCAGCGTCGGCGGCAGCGCGCCGTGGCGCATCGCCTGCACCACCTTGATCACGCCGGCGGCGCCGGCGGCGGCCTGGGTGTGGCCGAGGTTCGACTTCACCGACCCCAGCAGCAGCGGCCGGTCCCGGTCGCGGCCGTAGGTCGCCAGCAGCGCCTGCGCCTCGATCGGGTCGCCCAGCTTCGTGCCCGTCCCGTGCGCCTCCACCACGTCGACGTCCGAAGTGGACAGTCCGGCACCGGCGAGCGCCTGCCGGATGACGCGCTGCTGCGCCGGGCCGTTCGGCGCGGTCAGGCCGTTCGACGCGCCGTCCTGGTTCACCGCGCTGCCCCGCAGCACCGCCAGCACCTCGTGGCCGTGGCGCTGCGCGTCGGAGAGCTTCTCCACCACGAGCAGCCCGACGCCCTCGGACCACGCGGTGCCGTCGGCGTCGGACGAGAACGCCTTGCAGCGCCCGTCGGGGGCGAGCCCGCCCTGCCTGCTGAACGAGGAGAAGTTCGCCGACGTCGTCATCACCGTGACGCCCCCGGCCAGGGCCATCGAGCACTCGCCGGACCGCAGCGCCTGCGCGGCCAGGTGCAGCGCCACCAACGACGACGAGCACGCGGTGTCCACGGTCAGCGACGGGCCTTCCAGCCCGAGTGCGAACGACAACCTGCCGGAGAGCACGCTCGCCGCCATCCCCGTGGAGGCGTGGCCTTCGAGGTCCTCGCTGGAAGCGAGCATCAGGTGGATGTAGTCCTGGCCGGTGGTGCCGACGAACACGCCGGTCCGGCTGCCGCGCAACGACTTCGGGTCGATCCCGGCGCGTTCCAGCGCCTCCCAGGACACCTCCAGCGCCTGGCGCTGCTGCGGGTCCATCGCGACGGCCTCGCGCGGGGAGATGTCGAAGAAGCCGGGGTCGAAATCGGCCGCGCCGGGCAGGAATCCGCCTTCGGCGGTGGCGCTGCGCCCGTCGCCGAGCGCGTCGAGGTCCCAGCCGCGGTCGGCCGGGAAGCCGGTGATCGCGTCCTCGCCCGCCGAGAGCAGGTCCCAGAGCCGCTCCGGCGAATCGGCGCCGGGGAACCGGCAGGCCATGCCGACGATCGCCACCGGCTCGTGCTTGCCGGACTCCGCGTCCTGGAGCCGTTGCCGCGTCTCGTGCAGATCCGCGGTGACCCACTTCAGGTAGTCGACGAGTGTGCTTTCGTCAGGCATCGCCGGTCCTTCTTTCGATCGAGTTCCTGTTGTGGGTGGCAGGGCGGGCAGGTGCTCCCCGGAAGGCGGTGCGAGAGGTTTCCGAGCAGTTCCTCGTCAGCGGCGAAGCCGCTGAGCAGCGACCACCCGAGCACAACGACCACCGGCGGGTTCTCAGCGGCTTCCTCCCGAGGACAGCGATTTCGTGGTGTAGGGAGCTACATGAGAAATCGATCCCGCAGCGAGGAAGCCGCTGAGGTTCCGCCACCCGGACACCTGCGCAAACCATTCCGTGAGAGCTCCTAAGCCTGGGTTCGTCTGCCGAGTTCGTTGTCGATGAAGGTGAGCAGGTCATCGGCGGTGGCGTCCTGGATGCGTTCCTCCACGGCGTGCTCGTCGGCGTGGGCGGCTCCGTCGCCGTAGCGCTCCAGCAGGCCGCGCAGCCGGACGGTGAGCTCGTCGCGGACTTCGGCGGCGGTCTCCTCGTCGGCGAGGACGTGCTCGATCCGGTCCAGTTCGGCGAGCGGGGACGCCCCGGGGCCGTCCGTGCCGCCGAAGTCCTCGGCCAGCAGGCGGGCCACCGCCAGCGGCGTCGGGTGGTCGAAGATCAGCGTCGAGGGAAGCCGCACGCCGGTCGCCCCGGTCAGCCGGTTGCGCAGTTCGACCGCGGTCAGCGAGTCGAAGCCGATCTGGCGGAATTCGCGCTCCGCGCCGATCGCCTCGGCCGAGCCGTGGCCGAGCACCGTCGCGGAGGCGTCCCGGACCAGCTGCACCAGGGTCTGCTCGCGTTCCGCGCCGCCCATCGCGGCGAGCTTGTCGGCGAGCCCGGCCTGGTCCGCTCCGGTGCCGCCACCGGCGGCGGTGCGCCGCGCCGAGCGGACCAGGCCGCGCAGCATCGCGGGCACCTCGGCCTGCGCGCGAGCGGCCCCGGAGCCCATGCCCAGCGGCACGACGAGGGGTTCGTCGGCGCCGATCGCGGTGTCGAACAGGGCGAGGCCGCGCTCGATCGGCAGCGGCGGCATCCCGTTGTCGCCGATGCGGCGCAGGTCCCGGTCGTCGAGCCCGGCGGTCATGCCGACGCCCTGCTCCCACGCTCCCCACGCCAGCGACACCGCGGGCAGCCCGCGGGACCGGCGGTGCCGGGCGAGCGCGTCGAGGAACACGTTGCCCGCCGCGTAGTTGGCCTGCCCCGCGCTGCCCAGCACCCCGGAGACCGAGGAGTAGACGGCGAACGCGGCCAGGTCCAGGTTGGCGGTGAGCTCGTGCAGGTTCCAGGCGCCGTCCACCTTGGGCCGCAGCACGGCGTCCAGCCGTTCCGGGGTGAGCGAGCCGACGACGCCGTCGTCGAGGGTGCCCGCGGTGTGCACCACGGCCGTGAGCGGGCGCGGCGCCGAGTCCAGCAGCGCGCGGGCGGCGGCGCGGTCGGCGACGTCGCAGGCCGCGATGGTGACCTCGGCGCCGCGCGCGGTGAGTTCGGCGCGCAGCTCGGCCGCGCCGGGCGCGTCGGCGCCGCGCCTGCTGGCGAGCAGCAGGTGCCGGGCGCGGCCGTCGGCGACCAGGTGGCGGGCCAGTTCGGCGCCGAGCCCGCCGGTGCCGCCGGTGATGAGCACCGTGCCGTCCGGGTCCCACCGCCGGGGCATCGTGAGGACGATCTTGCCGATGTGCCGGGCGAGGCTCATGTGCCGGAACGCCTCGGGCGCCCGCCGCACGTCCCAGGACCGCACCGGCAGCGGGTGCAGCGCACCGGCCGCGAACAGCGCGGTCAGCTCTCCCAGCATCTCCTGGATGCGGTCCGGGTCGACGAGTCCGAGGTCGAAGGAGCGGTAGTCGACGCCCGCCACGTCGTCGCGCACGTCGGTCTTGCCCATCTCGATGAACCGCCCGCCCCGGGGCAGCAGCCGCAGCGAGGCGTCGACGAACTCGCCGGACAGCGCGTTGAGCACCACGTCGATGCCGCCGTCGCCCGCGACCGCCGCGAACTCGCGCTCGAAGTCGGTGGTGCGGGAGGAGGCGATGTGGTCGTCGGCCACGCCGAGCGAGCGCAGGGTGTCCTGCTTGCCCTCGCCGGCGGTGGCGAACACCTCGGCGCCGAGGTGCCGGGCGAGCTGGATCGCGGCCATGCCGACACCACCGGCACCGGCGTGCACCAGCACCTTCTCGCCGGGCCGCACGGCCGCCAGGTCGAGGAGACCGTGGTAGGCGGTGAGGAACACCAGCGGCACCGAGGCGGCCGCGTCCCAGGACCAGCCCTCCGGAACGCGGGTGAGGAACCGCTCGTCGACCGTCCCCTGTGGACCGAAGCCGCCGAACAGCATGCCCATCACCCGGTCGCCGGGCCGCAGGTCGACCGCCTCGGGTCCGGCCTCGACGACCACCCCGGCGGCTTCCGAGCCGAACGGGCCCGCCTCGCCGGGGTACATGCCGAGCGCGTTGAGCACGTCGCGGAAGTTCACCCCGGCCGCCTCGATCCGCACCCGCACGTCCCGGCCGGTCAGCGGCTCGGCGGCCTGCGGGAACGGGGTCAGCGCGAGGTCGTCCAGGCTGCCCTTGCGCACGCTGTCGAGGTGCCACGGCACGCCCGCGGGCGGCACCAGGGACTCGGCGGTGGCCAGCTGCGCCAGCCGCGCCACGCGCGGCGCGCCGTCGCGCACGAGCGCCTGCGGCTCGTCCTGCTCGAACAGCCCGGGGGCCAGCGCCAGGGCTTCGGCCGGGTCCGAGTCGACGTCGAGCAGCAGGAACCGGCCGGGGTTCTCGGATTGCGCGGACCGCACCAGGCCCCACGCGGAGTGCGCCGCCAGGTCGGTGCCGTCGACCGCGCCGCGCGTGACGAACACCAGCCGCGAGGCCGCGAAGCGGTCCTCGGCGAGCCACCGCTGCACCAGCTCCAGCACCCGCCGGTTCAGCGCGCGCACCTCGCCGGGCACGTCGTCCCCGCCGCCGCTCAGCGGCACGGCCACGAACTCCGGCACCGGCTCGGGCAGCTCGTCGGCGGAGTCCGCGACCGCGCCGACGCCCAGGCCGAACGGGTCCGGGCCCAGCACCGCCCACTGCCGCGCGGCGGGCTCGACCTGGTGGGCGACCCAGTCGACGTGGAACAGCGAGTTCAGCTCGTCCGCGCCGGCGGGTGCGGCCGGGGCCGGTCCCGCTTCGGCCAGCACCAACGAGTCGACCGACAGCACCGGGATTCCCTGCGGATCGGCGGCGACGAGCTCGACGGAATCCTTGCCGTTCTTGGTGATCCGCACCCGCAGCGCCGATCCGCCGGAGGCGTGCAGCGAGGCACCGCTCCAGGAGAACGGCAGCAGGCCGCGCCCGTCCCCTTCGGAGACGGCGAACACGGTGGCGTGCAGCACCGAGTCCAGCAGCGCGGGGTGCAGTCCGTAGGACTCGGCGTCGCGCACCTGCTGCGGCAGCCGGACCTCCGCGAAGTACTCGTCGTCGCGGCGCCACACCGCGCGCAGCCCGCGGAACACCGGGCCGTAGGTGAGTCCCGTGGCGGCGTAGTCGTCGTAGAGGCTCTCGATGTCCACTTCGGACGATCCGGCGGGCGGCCAGACCGCGGCGTCGAAGTCCAGGACGCGCTCGGGTTCGGCCAGCGTGCCCGCGGCGTGCTGGGTCCACGGCGCGGCCGGGTCGTCGGCGGGGCCGGGCTGGTCGGGGCGCCCGGGCTGGTCGAGGCGCCCGGGCTGGTCGAGGCGGGAGTACAGGCGCAGCGCGCGGCGCCCGGAGTCGTCGGCGGCGTCGACCCGCAGCTGCACCTGAACTGCACCGTCGGCGGGCAGCACCAGCGGCGCGGCCAGCGTCAGCTCCTCCACCTGGTCGCAGCCGACCTGGTCGGCGGCGCGCACGGCGAGTTCGAGGAACCCGGTGCCGGGGAAGAACACCTGGCCGCTGACCACGTGGTCGGCCAGCCAGGCGTGCGTGGCCACGGACAACCTGCTGGTGAACAGCACCCCGGCGCCGTCGGCGAGTTCCACGGAGGCGCCCAGCAGCGGGTGCTCGGCCCCGGTGAGCCCGAGGCCCGTCGCGTCCCCGGCCTGCTGCGCCGTCTCCGGCCAGAAGCGCTCGTGCTGGAAGGCGTAGGTCGGCAGGTCGATCCGGCGGGCGTCGGTGGCGGCGAAGAACGCGGCCCAGTCGACCTTGATCCCGGCGGTGTGCAGCCGGGTGAGCGCGGTGGTGGCGGCGGTGCGGTCGTCCCGGTCGCGGCGCAGCATCGGGATCACCGGCGTGCCCGGCTCCAGCGAGTCCTGCGCCATCGAGCACAGCGCGCTGTCGGGCCCCAGTTCCAGGAACACCGAGGCGCCGTCGGCGGCGAGCGCGCGCACCCCGTCGGCGAACCGCACCGGTTCCCGCACGTGGCGCACCCAGTACTCCGGCGCGGCCAGCTCCTCGGCGGCGGCCAGGCGCCCGGTCAGGTTCGACACCAGCGGAAGCTGCGGCCTGCCGAACGCGGATTTCCGCACCACCGCGCGGAAATCGTCGAGCATCGGGTCCATCAGCGGCGAGTGGAAGGCGTGGCTCACGGCGAGCCGGGTGGTCTTGCGGCCCTGCTCGGCCAGCCACCGGGAGATCTCGTCGACCTCGTCCTCCGCACCGGAGATCACCAGCGAGCCGGGCGCGTTCACGGCGGCCACCGCGACCCGCTCGGTCAGCAGCGGCGCGACCTCGGCTTCGGTGGCGCGCACCGCGGCCATCGCCCCGCCCGCGGGCAGCGCCTGCATCAGGCGTCCCCTGGCGGCGACGAGCGCGGCGGCGTCCGGCAGCGAGAGCACTCCCGCGACGTGCGCGGCGGTGATCTCGCCGACGGAGTGGCCCGCGACGAATCCGGGGGTGACGCCCCAGGATTCGAGCAGCCGGTACAGCGCGACCTCGACGGCGAACAGCGCGGGCTGGGTGGTGCCGGTCTGGTCCAGCAGGGCCGCGTCGGCGCTGCCGGGTTCGGCGAACAGCAGCTCGCGCAGCGGGCGGTCCAGGTGCGGGTCCAGTTCGGCGAGCACCGCGTCCAGCGCTTCGGCGAACGCCGGGAACGCGGCGGCCAGCTCACGTCCGGCACCGGCGCGCTGCGCGCCCTGGCCGGAGAACAGCACGCCGAGCTTCGCGGGGCGCTCCACCGTGTGGCGCACCAGTCCCGGCGCGTCGCCGTCGGCGACCCACCCGGCCAGCGCGTCGCGCAGCCCGCCCCGGTCCGCGCCGACGGCGGCCAGCCGGTGCTCGAAGGCGGCGCGGGAGGTGGCCAGCGAGAACGCCACGTCGTCCGGGCGGGCGGCGGGGTCGGCGTCGACGTGGGCGAGCAGCCCGACGACCTGGTCCCGCAGGGCCTGCTCGGTGCGGCCGGTGAGGATCCACGGCACCGCACCGGATTCCGGCCCGCGCTCGGCGGTCTCCTCGGCGGGGGCCTGTTCGAGGATGGTGTGCGCGTTGGTGCCGCTCACGCCGAACGAGGACACCGCGGCGCGGCGCGGGCGGCCGGTCTCGGGCCAGGCCTCAGTCTCGGCCAGCAGCGAGACCGCTCCGGAGGACCAGTCCACGTGCGAGGACGGCGGGTCGCAGTACAAGCTGCGGGGCAGCACGCCGTGGCGCATCGCCTGCACCATCTTGATCACGCCCGCGACCCCGGCGGCGGCCTGCGTGTGGCCGAGGTTGGACTTGACGGAGCCGAGCCGCAGCGGCTCCTCCCGGTCCTTGCCGTAGGTCGCCAGCAGGCTGCTCGCCTCGATCGGGTCGCCCAGCGAGGTCCCGGTGCCGTGCGCCTCCACCACGTCGATGTCCGAAGTGGACAGATCAGCGCTGGACAGCGCCTGGCGGATCACCCGCTGCTGCGCGCGCCCACTGGGCGCGGTGAACCCGTTGGAGGCGCCGTCGGAGTTCACCGCGGAGCCGCGCACCACCGCGAGCACCGGGTGCCCGTTGCGCCGCGCGTCGGAGAGCCGCTCCAGCACGAGCACGCCGACGCCCTCGGACCAGCCGGTGCCGTCGGCGGCGTCGGAGAACGGCTTGCACCGGCCGTCGGTGGCGAGCCCGCCCTGCCTGCTGAACTCCAGCAGCGAACCGGGCGTGCACATCACGTTGACGCCCCCGGCCAGCGCGAGCGAGCACTCCCCCGCGCGAAGCGCGTGCGCCGCCTGGTGCAGCGCCACCAGCGAGGACGAGCACGCCGTGTCCACGGTGACCGCGGGCCCTTCCAGGCCCAGCTCGTAGGACAGCCGCCCGGAGGTGGCGCTGGCGGCGATGCCGGTGCCCACGTTGCCGTCGGCGTCCGACAGCGACCGCACCAGCAGGTAGGCGTAGTCCTGCCCGTTGGTGCCGACGAACACGCCGGTGCGGCTGCCGCGCAGCCCGGTGGCGTCGATCCCGGCGCGTTCGATCGCCTCCCAGGACACCTCCAGCAGCAACCGCTGCTGCGGGTCCATGGACATGGCCTCGCGCGGCGAGATCCCGAAGAACCCGGGGTCGAACTCCGCCAGCCCGTCGAGGAACCCGCCGCGCCGGGACACGGCGTTGCCGCGTTCGTCGACGCCCGCGTCCCGCAGCGCGCCCAGGTCCCAGCCGCGGTCGGTGGGGAACTCGCCGATCGCGTCGCCGCCCGCGGCGACCAGGTCCCACAGGTCCTCCGGCGAGGAGACCCCACCGGGGAACCGGCAGCCCATCGACACGATCGCCACCGGCTCGGAGCGCTGCTCGGTGAGCCGCTGGTTCTGCTTGCGCAGCCGCTCCGTCTCCTTCATCGACGCGCGGAGTGCCTTCTCGACCTGCGCCTGCCGGTCCGCCGGGTCACGCTCCCCAGAGGTCATCATCAACTCCGTCAGTCGGTCTCGACGTCCGGTCTGGTGGCGCCGTCCAGCGCCGCCTGCACCAGGTCGTCCAGGGCCATGTCATCGATCGAGTCGTCGGTGTCGTCGCCGTCCGAGCCCTGCTGCTCGTCGGTGAGGCTCAGCAGCGAATCGAGCACTCCGGAGTCCCGCAGCCGCGACAGCGGGAGTTCCGCCAGCAGCCGCCGGATCCGCGCGTCCTCGTCGCCGGATTCGGCCGGGTCGTTCCCGTCCACGCCGAGTTCGGCGAGCAGGTGCTCGGCGAGGTCGGCGGGAGTCGGGTGGTCGAACACGAGCGTCGCCGCCAGGCCCAGCCCGCTCGCGGTGCCGAGCCGGTTGCGCAGCTCCACCGCGGCCAGCGAGTCGAACCCGAGGTCGCGGAACGCCCGGTCCGGGCCGACGGCGTCGACCCCGGCGTGGCCGAGGATCTCCGCGCTGTGCTCCCGCACCAGGTCCAGCAGCACGTCCCGGCGCCGGGCCGGGGGCAGTTCGGCGAGCTCGTCGCGCAACGACCCGGCGGCGACCGCGGCCACCGCGGGTGCGGCGGTCTCGGCGTGGCCGGGCAGTTCGCGCAGCAGCGGGCTCGGCCGGGTCGCGGTGAACGTCCGGGCGAACCGGTCGCTCACGGCCGCGACCAGCGGTGCCGGTTCGGCACCGGCGGCCAGTTCGGTGAACGCCCGCAGCGCCAGGTCGGGGCGCATGACGTCCACGCCGCCGCGCTGGGCGCCGCTCTCGGCGTCCTGCCCGGCGGCCATGCCTTCGCCACCCCAGGCGCCCCACGCGATGGAGGTCGCGGGCAGGCCGTGGGCCTGGCGCTGCTCGGCGAGCGCGTCGAGCACCGCGTTGGCCGCCGCGTAGTTGGCCTGCCCGGCGTTGCCCACCGCGGCCGACGCCGAGGAGAACAGCACGAACGCCGCCAGGTCGTGCTCGCGGGTGAGCTCGTCGAGCAGCAGCGCGGCGCGCACCTTGGTGCGCAGCACCGCGTCGAACCGGTCCGGGGTGAGCCCGTCGAGCACGCCGTCGTCGAGCACGCCCGCCGCGTGCACCACGCCGGTCAGCGGGTGGTCGGCGGGGACGTCGGAGAGCACCGCTTCGAGCTGGTCGCGGTCGGCGACGTCGCAGGCCTCGATCGCCGCGGTGGCACCGAGTTCGGCGAGGTCGTCGCGCAGTTCCTTGGCACCGGGGGCGTCGATCCCGCTGCGGCTGAGCAGCACCAGGTGCTGCGCGCCGGTTTCGGCGAGCCGGCGGGCGACCTGCGCGCCGAGCGCGCCGGTGCCACCGGTGATCAGCACCGTGCCGGTCGGTTCCCACGGCCGCTCGGGGCGTTCCGGCGCGGGCAGCAGCCGCCGCCCGAACGCGGCGCCGGAGCGCACCGCCACCTGGTCTTCGCCGTCGTGCCCGGCGAGCACGGCGCCGAACCGGGCGGTGATCGCGTCGTCGAGCTCGGCGGGCAGGTCGACCAGCCCGCCCCAGCGGGCCGGGAGTTCGAGCGCGGCAACGCGGCCGAGGCCCCACACCCCCGCCTGCGCGGGGTTGGCAGGCGCCTCGGAGCGGCCGGTGGCGACGGCACCGCAGGTGACCGTCCACAGTGGTGCGTCGATGCCCGCGTCACCGAGGGCTTGCAGCAGGGTCGCGGTGCGTCCGGGGCCGTCGGGCACGGTGTTGCCGGTGTCGGCGGTCGCGAGCACCGACACGACGCCGGAGACCCGCAGGCCGCGGAACCGCTCGGCCCAACCGGCCCGGTCCGCGCCCGCGACCTCGACGCGGGTCACGTCACCGAGCGGGTCGAGCAGCGCGTCCGCCCAGGCCCCGGCGCCGCCTTCGGGCAGCACCGCCAGCCACGTGCCGGACGGCCGCCCGGACAGCCCGGTCAGCGGCTTCCAGCCGAACCGGTGCCGCCACGAGTCCACGGTCGCCTGGTCCTGGTGCTGCCGGCGCCAGCCGGACAGCGCGGGCAGCACCTCGGAGAGGGCGTCGCCGGGCACGTCCAGCTTCTCGGCCAGCGAGGCGAAGTCGGCGTCGGCCACGGCGTTCCAGAACTCCTCGTCCCGGCCCGCCGAAGCGCTCGCGACCGCGGGGGCCTCGGGCTCCGGCCAGAACCGGTCGTGCTGGAACGCGTAGGTGGGCAGGTCGATCCGGCGCGCGCCGGTGCCGTCGAAGAACTCCCGCCGCAGCGGCACCGTCCCGCCGACGTGCAGCCGGGCGAGCGCCGCGACGAGCGATTCCTCCTCCGAGCGGTCCTTGCGCTGTGCGGGAACCACCTCGGCCGCACCGTCGAGCGTGCCCGTGACCAGCGCGGACAGCACCGAGTCGGGGCCGATCTCGCAGTAGGTCCGGACGCCGCGGCCTTCGAGCGCGCGCACCCCGTCGGCGAACCGCACGGCCTGGCGCACGTGGTCCACCCAGTAGGCGGGGTCGCACAGCTGCTCGGTGGTGGCGAGCTCGCCGGTCAGGTTGGACACGACGGGGATCGCCGGGGCGTCGTAGTCGACGTCCCTGGCGATGCGGCCGAAGTCCTCCAGCATGGCGTCCATCAGTGGTGAGTGAAACGCATGACTGACCCGCAAACGCCTAGTCTTGCGACCGTCGGCGGTGAAGCGCTCCGCGATCTCCCGCACACCGCCCTCGTCCCCGGCGAGCACCACCGAGTCGGGACCGTTGATCGCGGCGAGCGAGACGCGGTCGGTCAGCAGCGGCGCGACCTCGTCCTCGGTGGCCTGCACCGAGATCATCGCGCCACCCGCGGGCAGCGCCTGCATCAGGCTCGCCCGCGCCGCGACCAGCTTCACCGCGTCCGGCAACGAGAACACGCCCGCCACGTGCGCGGCGGCCAGCTCACCGATGGAGTGGCCGGTGAGGAAGTCCGGCCGCACGCCCCAGGATTCCACGAGGCGGAACAGCGCGACCTCGAACGCGAACAGCGCGGGCTGGGTGCAGCCGGTCTCGTCGAGCAGCGCGGCTTCGGCCGTGCCCGGCTCGGCGAACATGACCTCCCGCAGCGGGCGGTCCAGCACCAGGTCGAAGTGCGCCAGCACCTCGTCGAGCGCGGCGGCGAACACCGGGAACCGGGCGTGCAGCTCGCGGCCCATCCCGGCGCGCTGGCTGCCCTGCCCGGAGAACAGCAGCGCCAGCTTGCCCGGCTTGGCCCCGGTGCCCCGCAGGACGTTCCCGGCGGTGCCGCCGTCGGCGAGCGCGGTGAGCCCGGCCAGCAGTTCGGCGCGGTCCCCCGCGAGCACCGCGGCCCGGTGCTCGAAGTGGGAGCGGGTCGTGGCCAGCGAGAACGCCAGGTCCGGCAGGTCCGCAGCGGTGCCGACGAGGCGTTTCGCCTGCGCCCGCAACGCTTCCGGGGTGCGCCCGGAGAGCACCACGGGCAATGCGGCCGGTGTCGCGGTCGGCTCCGGGTTCCGCTGCTCGACGGCGGGGGCCTGTTCGAGCACCACGTGGGCGTTGGTGCCGCTGGCGCCGAACGACGACACCGCGGCGCGGCGCGGGCGGCCGGTGTCCGGCCACTCGGTGGCCGCGGTGAGCAGCTCGACCGCGCCCGCCGACCAGTCCACGTGCGTGGAGGGCCGGTCCACGTGCAGCGTCTTCGGCAGCACGCCGTGCCGCATCGCCAGCACCGTCTTGATCACTCCGGCGACGCCGGAGGCGGACTGGCTGTGGCCGATGTTGGACTTCACCGATCCCAGCAGCAGCGGGTGTTCCCGCTCCCGCCCGTAGGTCGCCAGCAGAGCCTGCGCCTCGATCGGGTCGCCCAGCGAGGTGCCGGTGCCGTGCGCCTCGACAGCGTCCACATCGGACGCTTCCAGGCCCGAACCGGCGAGCGCCTTGCGGATCACCCGCTGCTGGGACAGCCCGTTCGGCGCGGTGAGCCCGTTGGAGGCGCCGTCGGAGTTGATCGCCGAACCGCGCAGCACCGCGAGCACCTCGTGCCCGTTGCGCTGTGCGTCGGAGAGCCGCTCCACCACGAGCATGCCGACGCCCTCGGACCAGCCGGTGCCGTCGGCGGCCTCGGCGAACGCGCGGCAGCGCCCGTCCGGGGACAGCGCGCCCATCTCGCCGAACTCGACGAAGCCCACCGGGGTGGACATCACCGTCACACCGCCCGCGAGCGCCACCGAGCACTCCCCGGAGCGCAGCGCCTGCACCGCCTGGTGCAGCGCCACCAGCGAGGACGAGCACGCCGTGTCCACGGTGACCGCCGGTCCTTCCAGACCGAGGGTGTAGGCGAGGCGGCCGGAGATGAGGCTCGCGGACTGCGCGGTCTGCGCGTGCCCGACCTGGCCCGCCGGGGGCCGGTAGTCGCCGGTGCCACCGCCGACGAACACGCCGGCGTCGGTGCCGCGCAGCTCGGCCGGATCGATGCCCGCGCGCTCCCACGCCTCCCAGGCCGCTTCGAGCACGATGCGCTGCTGCGGGTCCATCACCATGGCCTCGCGCGGCGAGATGCCGAAGAAGCCGGGGTCGAAGTCGGCGACGTCGTAGAGGAATCCGCCTTCCTTCGTGGCCATCGACGCGAGGTCCCAGCCGCGGTCGGTGGGCGCGGCGCCGATGGCGTCGGTCTCCTCGACGAGCAGCCGCCACAGGTCTTCCGGCGAGCGGACGCCACCCGGGTAGCGGCAGCTCATGCCGACGATCGCGATCGGATCGTCCGCGGCGCCCACCCGCGCCGGTGCGTCGGCCACGGCCTGCTCGCCGGTGAGCTCGGCGAGCAGGTGCGCGGCGAGCGCGGTCGGCGTGGGGTGGTCGAACACGAGCGTCGCGGGCAGCGTCAGCCCGGTCCGGGCGCTGAGCGAGTTGCGCAGGTCCACGGCCGTCAGCGAGTCGAAGCCGAGGTCGCGGAACGCGAGGTCCGCCTCCACCGCGTCGGCGTCGGCGTAGCCGAGCACTTCGGCGGCGGCGGAGCGCACGAGCGCGAGGACGTGCTCGGCGCGGTCCGCCTCCCGCAGCGCGAGCAGCTCGTCGCGCAGCGAGGAGGTGTCGGCGGCACCGCTGGTCTCCAGGGCCCGCGCGGCGGCGGGGATCTCGTCGAACAGCGCGCTGCGCCTGCCGGCGGTGGCCGCGGGGGCGAACTTCTCCCAGAGCACGTCGGCGACGACCAGCGAGCTCTCCGCGCCGCCGAGGGCGTGACCGAGCGCGGTGACGGCCAGGTCCGGGGCGAGCGCGGGCAGCCCGTTGGCGCGGCGGTGCGCCGCACCGGAGTCCTCAGCGGACTCCCAGGCGCTCCACGAGATCACGAGCGCGGGCAGCCCCTGCGTCCGCCACTGCGCGGCGAGCGCTTCGAGCCGGGCTCCGTCGGCGGCGGCGTCCCGCTGGCCGCGCACTCCCCACGTGGTGGCGATCGAGGACATCAGCGCGAACGCGTCCACGTCCCGGTCGGCCAGCAGCGCGGCCAGGCCCTCGGCCTCCTCGACCGGACCGGTGTGGATCACGGCGGTGAGCGGCACCTCGCCGAGCGCCGCGGCCAGCGCGTCGCCGTCGGCGAGGTCGCCGTCCAGGACGGTCGCGGCCGGGTCCTCGGTGGTGCGGATCAGGTGTTCGGCGCCGTTGTCGGTGAGCCAGCGGCAGATCCGGTCGGCGGGTTCGCCTGCACCGGTGACCAACACCGCGCCGTGCGGGCGCCACGGCGCGCCGGTGGCCGGTGCGGGCACCAGCCTGCGCCCGTAGGCGCCGGAGGCGCGGACCGCGACCTGGTCCTCCGGCCCGGCGAGCACTCCCGCCAGCCGGTCGGCGGCGCGCGGATCGACCGCCGCAGGCAGGTCGATCAGCCCGCCCCAGCGCTCGGCTTCCTCCAGCGCGATGACCCGGCCCCGGCCCCACAGCGCGGCGGCCTCGGCGTCGGGGACCTCGGCGCGGCCGACGGCCACGGCGCCCCGGGTGAGGCACCACAGCGGCGCGGTCACGCCCGCGTCGGCGAGCGCGCTCAGCAGCGCCTCCGGGTCGGTGCCGGGCAGCGCCACGGCCGCCGCGTACCGGTCGTCGAGCTCGTGGAGGTCGTCGCCGACCTCCACGACGTCGGCGCCGGGCAGCGCGGCGGGCACGGCGGTGTTCCAGTCGGTGCCGCGCTCCCCCGCCGGGACCAGCACCAGCCACGGGCCGGTGCCCGCGCGGGCGGGTCCGATCGGCTTCCAGGTGATCGCGTGGCGCCACCCGTCCACGACGGACTTCTCGCGCCGGTTGCGGCGCCAGGTCGACAGCGCGGGCACCAGTTCGGACAGCGCTTCGCCGTCCAGCGCCAAGGTGCCCGACAGCGATTCCAGGTCCTCCCGCTCGACGGCGGCCCAGAACTCGGCGTCCACCGGGTCCTCGGCCGTCCGCCGCACGGCGGGCTCCGGCCAGAACCGCTCCCGCTGGAACGGGTAGGTCGGCAGCCCGACGCGCCGGGCCTCGGTCCCGGCGAAGAACGCCTCCCAGTCGATCGGCGCGCCGTGGACGTGCAGCCGGGCCAGCGCGGTGGTGAGCGCGACCTCCTCGCCGCGGTCCTTGCGCAGCACGGCCACCACCGGTTCGTCGGTGAGGACCTGCTGCGCCATCGCGGCGAGCACCCCGTCCGGGCCGAGTTCCACGAACCGGTTCACCCCGGCATCGCGCAGGGCGCGCACGCCGTCGGCGAAGCGGACGGGGCGGCGCACGTGGCGCACCCAGTACTCGGGCGAGCAGAGCTCCGCCGCGTCGGCGACGGCGCCCGTCAGGTTCGACACCACGGGGATCGTGGGCGCGGAGTAGGTGATCTCGGCGGCGACCCGGTAGAAGTCGTCGAGCATCGGGTCCATCAGCGGTGAGTGGAACGCGTGGCTCACGGTGAGCTCGCGGACCTTGCGGCCCAGCTCGGCGAAGTGCTCGCCGATGCGGCGGGCGGCGTCGGCGCCGCCGGAGACGACGACCGCCTCCGGTCCGTTGATGGCGGCGATCGCCACGTCACCGGTCAGCAGCGGGGCGACCTCGTCCTCGGTGGCCTGCACCGAGACCATCGCGCCGCCTTCCGGCAGCGCCTGCATCAGTCCGGCCCGCGCGGCGACGAGCTTCACGGCGTCCGGCAACGAGAACACGCCCGCCACGTGCGCGGCGGCGAGCTCACCGATGGAGTGGCCCGCGACGTGGTCCGGGGTGAGGCCCCAGGATTCGACGAGGCGGTAGAGCGCCACCTCGATCGCGAACAGCGCCGGCTGGGTGCGGCCGGTCCGGTCCAGCAGGGCCGCGTCGGCGCTGCCGGGTTCGGCGAACAGGACTTCCCGCAGCGGGTGCTCCAGTTCGAGGTCCAGGTGCGCGAGCACCTCGTCGAGCGCGGCGGCGAACACCGGGAACCGGTCGTAGAGCTCGCGGCCCATCGCGGCGCGCTGGCTGCCCTGGCCGGAGAACAGGAACGCGGTGCGCCCGCCGGGGCCCTGGTCGACGCCCCTGGCCACTTCGGCGGCCCCGGCCGGGCCCGCCAGCAGCACGGCGCGGTGGCGCAGCGCGGCGCGGCCGGTGGCCAGCGAGTAGCCGACGTCCACTGTGGACAGATCGGAGTCCAGCGCGGTGAGCCGCCGGACCTGGTCGTCCAGCGCGGTCTTCGACCGGGCGGACACCGGCCACGGCACCACCTGCGGGCGCACCCGCGGCGCCGCGCGCTCGGTGTCGAGCTCCGGGGCCTGTTCGAGGATGACGTGCGCGTTGGTGCCGCTGACGCCGAACGCGGACACCCCGGCCCGGCGCGGACGGCCCGGCTCCGGCCACTGCTGCGCCTCGGCGAGCAGTTCGACTCCGCCGGAGCTCCAGTCCACGTGGGTGGTGGCGGTCTCGGCGTGCAGCGTCTTGGGCAGCAGCCCGTGGCGCATCGCCAGCAGCACCTTGACCACTCCGGCGACGCCCGCGGCGGCCTGGGTGTGGCCCAGGTTCGACTTGATCGCGCCGAGCCGCAGCGGCTCCTGCCGGTCGCGGCCGTAGGTCGCCAGCAGCGCCCCGGCCTCGATCGGGTCGCCGAGGGTGGTGCCGGTGCCGTGCGCTTCGACGGCGTCCACGTCGGCGGCGGTGAGGCCCGCGTCGGCGAGCGCCTGGCGGATCACCCGCTGCTGCGACGGCCCGTTCGGCGCGGTGAGCCCGTTGGAGGCGCCGTCCTGGTTGATCGCGCCGCCGCGCACCACGCCCCACACCTCGTGGCCGTGGCGGACGGCGTCGGAAAGCCGTTCCAGCACGAGGATTCCCACGCCCTCGGCCCAGGCGGTGCCGTCGGCGTCCGCGGAGAACGCCTTGCACCGGCCGTCGGGGGCCAGGCCGCTCTGGGTGCTGAACTCCACGAAGGAGTCCGGCCCGGACATCACCGACACGCCACCGGCCAGCGCCAGCGAGCACTCGCCGGAGCGCAGCGCGCCCGCCGCCCAGTGCAGCGCGACCAGCGAGGACGAGCAGGCGGTGTCCACGGTGACGGCGGGGCCTTCCAGCCCGAGCGTGTAGGAGAGCCTGCCGGACATGACGCTGGCGGTGTTGCCGGTCGCGACGTGGCCGGCCACGTCGGCGGCGGCGTCGCGCAGCAGCTGCGGGTAGTCCTGGCCGTTGGTGCCGACGAACACGCCGGTGTCGCTGCCGCGCAGCCGGTCCGGGTTGATCCCGGCGCGTTCCAGGGATTCCCAGGTGGTCTCCAGCAGCAGCCGCTGCTGCGGGTCCATCGCCAGCGCCTCCCGCGGGGAGATCCCGAAGAACGGGGCGTCGAAATCGGCCACGCCGTCGAGGAACCCGCCTTCGCGGGTGGCCGAGTCACCGGCGGCGAGCGCGTCGAGGTCCCAGCCGCGGTCGGTGGGGAACGACGTGATCGCGTCGGTGCCGTCGGCCAGCAGCGCCCACAGGTCCTCCGGCGAGCGCACACCGCCGGGGAACCGGCAGCCGATGCCGACCACGGCGATCGGGTCGTCGTCGGCCGCGCGGGCGGCCACCGCCGGACCGGCGGCGGGCAACGAGCCCAGCAGCTCCGCGAGCAGGAAGTCCCGCAGCGCCAACGGAGTCGGGTGGTCGTAGACCAGCGTCGAGGGCAGCGCCAGCCCGGTCGCCGCGGTGATCGCGTTGCGTAGTTCCACCGTGGTCAGCGAGTCGAAACCGAGGTCCTGGAACGCGCGGTCGGCGGCCACCTCGGTGGCGTCGGAGTGGCCGAGCACGGCGGCGACCTGCCCGAGCAGCAGGTCGAGCACGACCTGGCCGCGTTCGGCGTCGGGCAGCTCCACGAGCCGCGAGCGCAGCCCCTGCTCATCGGGCGCGGCGGCGGGTTCGGCCTGCGCGAGCGCGCGGACCTGCGGGATCTCGGAGATCAGCGCGCGGGCCGAGGTGAACGCGGCGGCGAACCGCTCCCAGTCGATGTCGGCGACGGCGAGCGTCGTGTCGTCCTGCTCCAGCGCCCGGCGCAGCGCGGTGATCGCCCGCTCCGGCGCCATCGGGTCGAACCCGCCCCGGCGCACCCTGCTCTGCACGGCGGCGTCGGCCATCCCGCCCTCCGCCCACGGGCCCCAGGCGATCGAGGTGGCGGTGCGGCCCGCCGCGCGCCGGGTCTCGGCGAGCGCGTCGAGCGCGGCGTTGGCGGCGGCGTAGTTGCCCTGCCCGGCGGCGCCGAAGGTGCCCGCCGTGGAGGAGAACAGCACGAACGCGTCGAGCTCCGCCTCGGCGGTGAGCTCGTCGAGGTGCCGCGCGGCGACGACCTTCGAGCGCCACACGGCGGTGAACCGCTCGGGGGTCAGCGCGTCGAGCACGCCGTCCTCGACGACCCCGGCGGTGTGGATCACCGCGCGCAGCGGGTGCTCGGCGGGGACGTCGTCGAGCACGGCGACGAGCGCGTCCCGATCGGCGGCGTCGCAGGCCGCGATCGTGACCTCCGCGCCCAGGTCGGCGAGTTCCGCGCGCAGCTCCGCCGCGCCGGGCGCGTCCGGTCCGCGTCGGCTCAGCAGCACCAGGTGCTCGGCACCGGACCGCGCGTAGAGCCGCGCGACCCGCCCGCCGAGACCACCGGTGCCGCCGGTGATGAGCACGGTTCCCCGTGCGGTGAAGGGCTTTTCGTCCTCGGCGGCGATGGGTGCGGGCAGCAGCCTGCGGGCGAACGCGCCCGACGGCCGCACCGCCACCTGGTCCTCGGGGCCGCCGAGGACCGCGGGGAGCCGGTCGAGCGCGTCGAGGTCGACGTCGATGAGGCCGCCCCAGCGGGCGGGCCGTTCGAGCGCGACGACGCGGCCGAAGCCCCACAGCGCGGCCTGCGCCGGGTCGGCGGGAACCTCGGAACGGCCGATGGCGACGGCGCCGCTGGTGAGGGTCCACAGCGGGGCGTCGATCTCGGCGTCGGCAAGCGCCTGCACGGCGGTGGCGGTCAGCAGCAGGCCCGCGGGCACCTCCGGCTCGTGCGGCTCGGTGTCCCACGCCAGCAGCGAGACCACTCCGGCGAATCCCGCCCCGGAGTCCGGGAATCCGGCGTCGACGGCCTCGGTGCGCAGCCGCCAGGCCAGCTCGGCGCGGTCTGCGCGGTGCACCTCGACGCGCACCGCGTCCGCTCCGAGCGCGGCCAGCACCCGGGCGGTCGGTTCCGCGTCGCAGGCCTGCGGGGTCAGCACCAGCCACGGTCCTGCGGGCGCGGCGTGCTCGGCGCGCACGGGGCGCCACGCGGTCCGGTACCGCCAGGAGTCGGCGGTGGCGGACTCGTGGCGCTTGCGCCGCCACGCCGACAGCGCGGGCACCATCGCCTGCACGGTGTCGCCGTCCAGGTCCAGCGTGGAGCTCAGCGCGCCGGTGTCGGCGCGTTCGACGGCGGACCAGAACTCGGCGTCCACCGGGTCGGTCGCGGCCTCGGCGGCGACGGGTTCGGGCCAGAAGCGCTTGTGCTGGAAGGCGTAGGTCGGCAGGTCCACCCGGCGCGCGCCGGTGCCCGCGAAGTACCCGTCCCAGTCGACCCGCACACCCGCGACGTGCAGGCGGGCCAGCGCGGTGGTGACGGCCTCGGTCTCGTCGCGGTCCCGGCGCAGCGCCGGTTGCAGCACCGCGTCCTCGGCGACGCTGCCGCGCGCCATGCCGCAGAGCACGCCGTCGGGCCCGAGTTCGAGGAACGTGCGCACCCCGGCGTCGGCCAGCCACCGGGCGCCGTCGGCGAAGCGCACCGCGCCGCGCACGTGCGCCACCCAGTGCTCGGCGCTGCCCAGCTGCTCGGCGGTGGCGAGCTCACCGGTCAGGGTGGACACGATCGGGATGGCCGGGTGGTGGTAGGTGAGCGATTCGGCGACGCGGCGGAAGTCGTCGAGCATCGGGTCCATCAGCGGCGAGTGGAACGCGTGGCTCACCGTGAGCCGCTTCGCCTTGCGCCCCGACTGCTCGAAGTGCTCCGCGACCGCCACCGCCTCATCGGCGTCGCCGGAGACGACGACGGACTCCGGGCCGTTGATCGCGGCGAGCGAGACCCGTTCGGTCAGCAGTGGTGCGACCTCGTCCTCGGTGGCCTGCACCGAGATCATCGCGCCGCCCTCGGGCAGCGCCTGCATCAGCCTGCCGCGCGCGGCGACCAGCGCGCACGCGTCGGGCAGCGACAGCACCCCGGCGACGTGCGCGGCGGCGAGCTCGCCGATGGAATGCCCGGCCAGGTAGTCCGGACGCCGGCCCCACGACTCGACGAGCCGGAACAGCGCCACTTCCAGCGCGAACAGCGCGGGCTGGGTGCAGGCGGTGGAGTCGAGCAGGGCGGCGTCGGCGCTGTCCGCCGCCGCGAACAGGACGTCGCGCAGCGGGGTGTCGAGCTCGGCGTCCAAGTGCGCCAGCACGTCGTCGAGCGCGTCGGCGAACACGGGGAAGCGGGCGTAGAGCTCGCGGCCCATGCCGGGGCGCTGGCTGCCCTGGCCGGTGAACAGGAAGGCGACCCGCAGGTCCCCGGATGCCTTGCCGCGCACCAGGTTCCCGGCCGGGGTGCCGTCGCGCAGGGCCGCGAGCCCGCGCCGCAGCTCCGCCGGGTCCTCGGCGATCACCGCGGCCCGGTGCTCGAACCGCCCGCGCCCGTCGGCCAACGAGAACGCGAGGTCGGTCAGCGCGAGCTCGGAACCGTCCACGTGGGACAGCAGCCGCTCGGCCTGGGCGCGCAGCGCGGCTTCGCTGCGGCCGGAGAGCACGGCGGGCACGATGCCCGCCTCCGGAGTCGGCTCCGGTTCCTCCACCGGCGGCGCCTGCTCCAGGATGGTGTGCGCGTTGGTGCCGCTGAGCCCGAACGAGGACACCGCGGCCCGGCGCGGGCGGCCCGCCTCCGGCCACGGCACCTGCTCGCCCAGCAGCTCGATCGCGCCGGAACCCCAGTCCACGTGCGAGGACGGCTCGTCGACGTGCAGCGTCTTCGGGACGGTGCCGTGCCGCAGCGCCTGCACCATCTTGATCACGCTGGCGACGCCGGAGGCCATCTGCGCGTGCCCGATGTTGGACTTGATCGACCCCAGCAGCAGCGGGTTGTCCCGCTCCTGGCCGTAGGTCGCCAGCAGCGCCTGCGCCTCGATCGGGTCGCCCAGCGCGGTGCCGGTGCCGTGGCCTTCGAGCACGTCGACCTCGGCGGGCGCGATGCCCGCGTTGGCGAGCGCCGCGCGGATGACGCGCTGCTGCGACGGCCCGTTCGGCGCGGTCAGCCCGTTGGAGGCGCCGTCCTGGTTGATCGCCGACCCGCGCACCACCGCCAGCACCGGGTGCCCGTTGCGGCGCGCGTCGGACAGGCGCTCCACCAGCACCAGGCCGATGCCCTCGGCGAGGCTCATGCCGTCGGCGGCCTCGGAGTACGCCTTGCACCGGCCGTCGACGGCCATCGCGCGCTGGCGGCTGAAGCCGATGAACGCGCTCGGCGTGGACATCACCGACACGCCGCCGGCCAGCGCCAGCGAACTCTCCCCGTTGCGCAGCGACTGGCACGCCAGGTGCAGCGCCACCAGCGAGGACGAGCACGCGGTGTCCAGCGTGACCGCCGGTCCCTCCAGGCCGAACAGGTACGACACCCGCCCGGACAGGATGCTGGAGAGCGCCCCGGTGATCATGTGGCCTTCGGAGCCGTCCGAGGCGTGGGCGTTGTAGTCCTGGTAGCTCGCGCCGATGAACGCCCCGGTGAGGCTGCCGCGCAGCGATGCCGGGTCGATGCCGGCGCGCTCGAAGGACTCCCACGCGGTTTCCAGCAGCAACCGCTGCTGCGGGTCCATCGCGAGCGCTTCGCGCGGGGAGATGCCGAAGAACTCCGCGTCGAAGTCGGCCACGTCGTGCAGGAACCCGCCCTGCGTGGAGTACGTCTTGCCCTGCCGGTCCGGGTCGGGGTCGTAGATCCCCTCGGCGTCCCAGCCGCGGTCGGCGGGGAACCCGGAGATCACGTCCGCGCCGCGCAGCACCAGGTCCCACAGCCGCTCCGGCGAGTCGACCCCGCCCGGGTAGCGGCAGCTCATGCCGACGATGGCGATGGGCTCGTCGTCGACGGGCCGCACCGCGGTCGTCGTGGCGGTGACGGTGGCACCGGCGATCTCGGCCCGCAGGAACTCCACCAGCGCCAGCGGGTTCGGGTGGTCGAAGACCATCGTGCTCGGCAGCGTGAGCCCGGTAGCGGCGGCGATCCGGTTGCGCAGGTCGACGGCGGTAACCGAGTCGAACCCGACGTCGCGGAACGCGCGCTGCTCGCCGAGCGCGTCGGAGGAGGTGTGCCCGAGCGCGGTCGCCGCCTCGGAGCGCACCAGGTCCAGCAGCATCCTGCTCTGCTCGGTGGCGGGCAGCGCGCGGATCCGGGCGGCGAACTCGCCGCCCGCGACGGTGCCGGTCTGCTCGGCCTGCTGCTGCTCGATGCGGCGGACCTCGGGGATCTCGCCGAACAGCGCGGTGGGCCGGGCCGCGGCGAACACCGGGTAGTAGCGCTCCCAGTCCACGTCGGCGACCGCGAGCGCGGTGTCGTCGTGGTCGAGGGCGCCGCGCAACCCGGCGAGCGCGAGCTCCGGGTTCATGAACACGAGGCCGCTGCGGCGGATAGCGTCCGGGTCGACGCGGCCGAGCTTCTGGTCGTCGGCCCAGATGCCCCACGACACGGAGGTGGCGGGCAGGCCGCGCGCCCGGCGGTTCTCGGCGAGCGCGGCCAGGTAGGCGTTGCCCGCGACGTAGGCGGCGTGCTGCCCGCTGCCCCACATCCCGGCGGTGGAGGAGAACAGCACGAACGCGTCGAGCTCAGCGGGGAGCAGTTCGTCGAGGTGCTGCGCGCCGACGACCTTCGCCCGGAGGACGTCGGCGAAGGACTCCGGGGTTACCTCGTCGATGGCCTGCAGGCCGATGAACGCCGCGGTGTGCAGCACGGTGCGCACGGTGCGACCGTCGGATTCCAGCCGTGCCAGCAGGTTCCGCACCGATCCCCGGTCGCCGAGGTCGCAGGGCAGCATCTCCGCGGAGGCGCCCAGTTCGGCGAGCTCGTCGAGCAGCTCGGTCGCGCCGGGCGCGTCGGCGCCGCGGCGGCTGGTGAGCACCAGGTGCTCGGCGCCCTGCTCCGCCAGCCAGCGCGCCAGGTGCGGGGCGAGGGTGCCGGTGCCGCCGGTGATCAGGGTGGTGCCGCGCGGGCTCCAGTCCTTCGCGGGCGCGCGGTCCCCGATGGGGGCGCGCACGACGCGGCGCGCGAACACGCCGGAGGCGCGCAGGGCGAGCTGGTCCTCGGTCGAGGAGGCCAGTGCGGACGCGAGCCGCTGCCCGGCGCGCTCGTCGAGCTCGGCGGGCAGGTCCAGCACGCCGCCCCAGCGCTGCGGGTGCTCCAGCGCGGCGGTCCAGCCGAGGCCGTGCACCTGCGCCTGGACGGGGTTGGTGACCTGCTCGGAGCGGGTGGTGGCGACGGCGCCGCGGGTGAGCGCCCACAGCGGGGCGTCGATCCCGTCGAGCGCTTGGACCAGGCTCACGCTCAACGCGAGGCCGAGCGCGAGTTCGGGGTGCGCGGTGCTGGGCCGCTCGGCGAGCGCGAGCAGCGACACCACCCCGGCCGGTTCCTCGTCGTCGCCGGTGAGGCGCTCGGCGAGAACGGCCCGGTCGAGGCAGGACTCGTCGAGTTCGACGCGGCGCACCGCCGCGCCGTTCGCGGTGAGCGCCGCGACGACGTCGGTGTCGTCCACGCCGTCGGCGGTGACCACGAGCCAGGTCCCGGCGATCGAACCGTTTCCGTTGCCGCTCAACGGCTTCCAGGTGACCCGGTACCGCCACGAGTCCACAGTGGAGGACTCGGTGCGGCTGCGGCGCCAGGAGGACAGCGCGGGCAGCACCGCGGCCAGCGAGTCCTCGTCCACGTCGAGCCGGTCGGTCAGCGAACCGAGGTCCTGCTGCTCGACCGCCTCCCAGAACTCGGCCTCCGCGGCGTCGGCGGTCGCGGCGAGCTGCGGGGCGGCGGGCAGCGCCCACAGGTGCTCGTGCTGGAAGGCGTAGGTCGGCAGGTCCACCCGCCGCGCGCCGGTGCCGTCGAGCACCGGCGACCAGTCCACCGCGACGCCGTGCGCGAACAGCTCACCGGCGGAGAGCAGGAACCGGTCCAGGCCGCCCTGGTCGCGGCGCAGCGTGGCACCGGTGATGGCGGGCGCCCCCGCCTGCTCCACCGTCTCCTGCACGCTGAAGCTCAGCACCGGGTGCGAGCTGACCTCGACGAACACGCCGTGCTGCTGCTCGGCCAGCGCCCGCACGGCCGGTTCGAACTCGACGGTGCGGCGCAGGTTGCGGTACCAGTAGGCGGCGTCCATGCCGGTGGTGTCGAGCCAGTCCCCGGTGACGGTGGAGAAGAACGGCACCGCGGCTTCGGCGGGGCGCACCGGCGCGAGCACGTCGAGCAGTTCCGCTTCGATGGCTTCGACGTGCGCGGAGTGCGAGGCGTAGTCCACCGCGACCCGGCGGGCCCGGACCTCCTCGGCGGTGAGCTGCTCGTGCAGGACGTCCAGGGCCGCCGGGTCGCCGGAGACGACGACGGAGCGCGGCCCGTTGATCGCAGCGATCGAGACGCCCGCGCCGAGGCGGTCCTCGACCTCGGCGGCGGGCAGCGCGATCGACATCATGCCGCCCGCTCCGGCGAGGCCGCGGGCGATGGCCTGGCTGCGCAGCGCCACGACCCGCGCGGCGTCCGGCAGCGACAGCGCGCCGGAGACGCAGGCCGCGGCGATCTCACCCTGGGAGTGGCCGACGACGGCGTCCGGGCGCACGCCGTGGTGCTCCCACAGCGCGGCCAGCGACACCATCACGGCGAACGAGGCGGGCTGCACCACGTCGACGCGGTCCAGCGAGGGAGCGCCGTCGGCTTCGCGCAGCACGTCGAGCAGCGACCAGTCGACGAACTCGGCCAGCGCGGCGGCGCACTCGGCGAGCCGCGCGGCGAACACCGGCGACTCGTCGAGCAGCCGGGCGCCCATGCCCGTCCACTGCGAGCCCTGGCCGGGGAACACGAAGACGGTGCGCCCGCTCGCGGCGGCGGTCGCCTGCGCGACGCCGGTGGCCGGGCGGCCCGCGGCGAACTCGGCGAGGCCGTCGCGCAGCGCGGCGTCGTCGCCGACGAACACGGCGCGGTGCTCGAACAGCGCGCGCGAGGTGAGCAGCGAGTGCGCGACGTCCACCGCGCGAAGACCGTCCACTTCGGACGCGAGTCGGGCGGCTTGGGCGCGCAGCGCGGGTTCGGTGCGCGCGGACAGCACCCACGGCACCGGACCGGCCGCGGCGGAGTCGACCACCGGCGCCTGGACGGGTTCGGGTTCCGGCGCCTGTTCCAGCACGGTGTGCACGTTGGTGCCGCTGATGCCGAACGAGGACACCCCGGCCCGGCGCGGTCCGCCGGTCTCCGGCCACGCGGTGTTCTCGTGCAGCAGCGAGACGGTGCCCGCGGACCAGTCGATGTGCGAGGACGGCGTCTCGGCGTGCAGCGTGCGCGGCAGCACGCCGTGGCGCATCGCCAGCACCATCTTGATCACGCTGACCACGCCGGAGGCGGACTGGGTGTGGCCCAGGTTGGACTTCACCGAGCCCAGCAGCAGCGGAGTCGCCGGGTCGCGGTCGCGGCCGTAGGTGTTCTGCAGCGCCTGCGCCTCGATCGGGTCGCCGAGCGAGGTGCCGGTGCCGTGCGCCTCCACCACCTGGACGTCCGATGTGGACAGATCGGCGTTCGCCAGCGCCTGCTGGATGACGCGCTGCTGCGACGGGCCGTTCGGCGCGCTCAGGCCGTTCGAGGCGCCGTCCTGGTTCACCGCGCTGCCGCGCACCACGGCGAGCACCTCGTGGCCGTGGCGACGGGCGTCGGAGAGCCGTTCCACCAGCAGCAGGCCCACGCCTTCGGACAGCGTCATGCCGTCGGCCTCGTCGGAGAACGCCTTGCAGCGCCCGTCCTGGGCCAGCGCGCGCTGACTGCTGAACGCGATGAACGCCGCCGGGTCCGCCATCACGGTCGCGCCACCGGCCAGCGCGAGGTCGCTCTCGCCGTTGCGCAGCGACTGGCACGCCAGGTGCAGCGCCACCAGCGAGGACGAGCAGGCGGTGTCCACGGTGACCGCCGGGCCTTCCAGCCCGAACAGGTAGGAGAGCCGACCGGACAGCACGCTCGGGCTGGTCCCGGTGACCATGTGGCCCTCGGAGCCCTCGGCGGAACCGCTGCCGTAGTCCTGGAAGCTCGATCCGATGTAGGTGCCGGTGCGGCTGCCGTGCAGCGTGCCGGGGTCGATGCCGGCGCGCTCGAAGGACTCCCACGCCGTCTCCAGCAGCAGCCGCTGCTGCGGGTCCATGGACAGCGCTTCGCGCGGGGAGATGCCGAAGAACGCCGGGTCGAATTCGCCCGCGTCGTGCAAGAATCCGCCCTGCGTGGAGTAGGTGGTGCCGGGCCGGTCCGGGTCCGGGTCGTAGAGCCGGTCGCCGTCCCAGCCGCGGTCCACCGGGAAGTCGGAGATCGCGTCGACGCCCTCGGAGATCAGCTCCCAGAACCGCTCCGGGGTGTCCGCGCCGCCGGGGAAGCGGCAGGCCATGCCGACGATCGCGATGGCCTCTCCGCTGTCGGCGGACGCGGCCGACACGCGCGCGGCGCCGCCGGAGGCGCCGAGCAGTTCGGTGCGCAGGTGCGCGGCGAGCGCCTGCGCGCTCGGGTAGTCGAAGGCCATCGTGCTGGGCAGCGCGAGGCCGGTGGCGCCCGCGATGCGCTTGCGCAGTTCGACGGCGGTGAGCGAGTCGAAGCCGATGTCGCGGAACGCGCGGCGTTCCGGCACCGCGTCGGCACCGGAGTGCCCGAGCACGGCGGCGGCCTCCGCCCGCACCAGGTCCAGCAGCAGCCGCAGCTGCCCGTCCTCGTCGAGCCCGCGCAGCCGGGCGGCGAACTCGCCGTCCGCTTCGGCGGCGGGCTGCTCCAGCGCGCGCACCTCGGTGAGCTCGGACAGCAGCGCGCTGGGGCGGCCCGCGGTGAAGATCGGGTGGTACCGCGCCCAGTCCACGTCGGCGACGGTCACGGCGACGTCGCGGTGCGCGATGGCGCGGCGGAGTTCGGCGAGCGCGGCACCGGGAGCCAGCATGCCGAGCCCGGTGCGGCGCAGGTTCTCCGCCATGGCCTCGTCGGTGGCCATGCCGGCTTCGGCCCACGGGCCCCAGGCGAGGGCGGTGGCGGCGAGGCCGCGCGCCCTGCGGTGCTCGGCGAGCGCGTCGAGCTGCGCGTTCGCCGCCGCGTAGGCGCTCTGCCCGCCGCTGCCCCAGATCCCGGCGACCGAGGACAGCAGCACGAAGAAGTCGAGCGCGCGGTCCCCGAGCAGCGCGTCCAGGTTCGCCGCGCCCGCGACCTTCGCGGACACCACGGTCGCGAACTCGTCGAGATCGGTGGTGTGCAAGGGATTCGCCTGGCCGATGCCCGCCGCGTGCACCACGCCGGTCAGCGGGTGCGCGTCGGGAATCTCGGCCAGCAGCGCCGCGAGCGCGTCGCGGTCGGCGACGTCGCAGGCGGCCAGGTGCACGTCGGTGCCGAGTTCGCGGAGTTCTTCGGCGAGTTCCGCGGCGCCCGGGGCGTCCGGGCCGCGGCGGCTGGTCAGCACCAGCCGGTCCGCCCCGGCCGCCGCGAACGAGCGCGCGATCTCGGCGCCGAGCGCGCCGGTGCCGCCGGTGATGAGCACGGTGCCGGACGGCGCGAACTCGCCCGCCGACTCCGCGATCGGGTGGTGCAGCAGCCTGCGCCCGGACACCCCGGAGGCCCGCACGGCGATCTGGTCCTCGTCGCCGATGCCGGCGAGCGCGCAGGCCAGCCGGGCGGCGGACTGCCGGTCCAGCTCCGCGGGCAGGTCGACGAGACCGCCCCACGCGCGGGGCCGCTCCAGCGCGACCACGCGCCCGAGACCCCAGGTCGCGGCCTCCGCCGGGTTCGCGAGCGGGTCGTCCGCCCCGGTCGACACCGCCCCCCTAGTGATCATCCACAGTGGAGCGTTCAGGTCGAGATCGCCCACCGCCTGCGCCAGCACGGCGTTGTGCGCCAGTCCGGTGGTGAGCGCAGCGCCGTGCGGTCGCTCGTCGGCGGCCAGCAGCGACACCACGCCCGCGACGTCCTCGACGCCGCCGAGCCGCGCCGCCAGCACCTCCCGGTCCGCGCAGTCGTCGTCGAGCACCAGCTCGCGGACCTGCGCGCCGTGCGCCTGCACCGCGTCGGCCACGTCGTCGGAGGCGACCTCGGCGGTGCTCACCAGCAGCCACGTGCCGGTCAGCACGGCGGGCGCGGGCGTGCTCAGCGGACGCCAGTCCACGCGGTAGCGCCACGAGTCCAGCAGCGCCTTCTCGTGCCTGCCCTGGCGCCACGAGGCCAGCGCGGGCAGCAGCGCGTACAGCGAGGCGTGCTGGGAGTCCTCCAGGCCGAGCAGGTCGGCGAGCTCGTCGGCGGCCCCGCGGTCCACGGCCGCCCACAGCCGGTCGTCGGCCGGGTCGCTCGCGGGTGCTGCGGACGCGTGCTCCGGCCAGTACCGCTCGCGCTGGAACGCGTAGGTGGGCAGGTCGACGCGGCGCGCGTCCGGGTGCAGCGCGGCCCAGTCCACCGGGACGCCGCGCACGTGCAGCCGGGCCAGCGCCGTGGTCGCGGCGAGCTCCTCGGCGCGGTCGGCGCGCAGCGCGGGCACGAACTCGGCCTCGTCGCCCAGGACGTCCTGGGCCATCGCGCTGAGCACGCCGTCCGGGCCCAGCTCCAGGAAGGTGCGGGCGCCCGCGTCGGCCATGGCGCGCACGCCGTCGGCGAAGCGGACGGTGGCGCGGACGTGCTCGACCCAGTACTCCGGCGTGCGCACCTCGTCGCCCGCGAAGGCGCCGGTCACGTTGGACACCAGCGGGATCGCCGGGGCGTGGTAGGTGAGCCCGGCCGCGACCTCGCGGAACTCGTCGAGCATCCCGTCCATCAGCGGGGAGTGGAACGCGTGGCTCACGGTGAGCCGCTTGGTCTTGCGGTCGGCGAACCGGGCGGCGAGCGCGGTGACCTCGTCGTCGGCGCCGGAGAGCACGACCGAGCTCGGGCCGTTGACCGCCGCGATCGAGACCTGCTCGGTCAGCAGCGGCGCGACCTCGTCCTCGGTGGCCTGCACGGCGATCATCGCGCCCCCGGCGGGCAGCGCCTGCATCAGCCGGGCGCGCGCGGCGACCAGGGCGCACGCGTCGGACAGCGACAGCACGCCGGCGACGTGGGCGGCGGCGAGCTCGCCGATGGAGTGCCCGGCGAGCTGCGCGGGCACGGCGCCGTGCGATTCGACGAGCCGGTACAGCGCCACTTCCAGGGCGAACAGCGCGGGCTGGGCGTAGCCGGTCTCGTCCAGCAGCGCGGCCTCGGCGGTGTCGGGTTCGGAGAACAGCACCTCCCGCACCGGGCGCTCGAACGCGGCGTCGAAGTGCGCGAGCACCGCGTCCAGCGCGGCGGCGAACACCGGGTACCGGTCGTAGAGCTCGCGGCCCATCCCGGCGCGCTGGCTGCCCTGGCCGGTGAACAGCACCGCCAGGCGGCCCGCGTCGCCGGTCTCCCCCGCCACCACGGCTGGGTCCGGCAGGTCGGCGGCCAGCGACCGCAGCGAGGCCAGCAGGTCCGCCCGGTCCGAGCCGAGCACGGCGGCGCGCTGCTCGAACGCGGGGCGGGTGGTGGCCAGCGAGAACCCGACGTCCACCGGCGAGCGCTCGGGGTCTGCCTCCAGCGCGGAGACCAGGCGCGCGGCCTGCGAGCGCAGGGCGGCGCGGGTCTTGCCGGACAGCGGCCACGCGACCACGGAGTCCGGCGCGGTGCGCGGCTCGGGCTGCTCCACCGGTTCGGGCTGTTCGAGGATGAGGTGCGCGTTGGTGCCGCTGATGCCGAACGACGACACGCCCGCGCGGCGCGGGTGGTCGGACTCCGGCCAGGAGGTCTCGGCGGTGAGCAGTTCCACCGCTCCCGAGTCCCAGTCCACGTGCCCGGACGGGGTGTCGGCGTGCAGGGTGCGGGGCAGCACGCCGTGCCGCATCGCCTGCACCATCTTGATCACGCCGGCGACGCCCGCGGCGGCCTGGGTGTGGCCGATGTTGGACTTGATCGCGCCCAGCAGCAGCGGGTTCTCCCGCTCCTGCCCGTAGGTCGCCAGCAGCGCCTGGGCTTCGATCGGATCGCCGAGCGAAGTGCCGGTGCCGTGCGCCTCCACCACGTCGACGTCCGAAGCAGCCAGATCGGCGGCGGCGAGCGCCTGCCGGATGACGCGCTGCTGCGACGGGCCGTTCGGCGCCGTCAGGCCGTTGGAGGCGCCGTCCTGGTTGACCGCGCTGCCGCGCACCACCGCGAGGACTTCGTGCCCGTTGCGGCGAGCGTCGGAAAGCCGTTCCAGCAGCAGCATCCCGACGCCCTCGGCCCAGCCGACGCCGTCGGCGTCGTCCGAGAACGCCTTGCAGCGCCCGTCGGTGGACAGCCCGCGCTGCCGGGAGAACTCGATCAGCGACGCGGGGGTGGACATGACGGTGACACCACCGGCGAGCGCCAGCGAGCACTCCCCGGCCCGCAGCGCCTGCATCGCCCAGTGCATCGCCACCAGCGAGGACGAGCACGCGGTGTCCACGGTGACCGCCGGGCCTTCCAGCCCCAGCGTGTAGGACACCCGCCCGGAGGCGATGCTCGGCGAGGTGCCGCTGCCCTGGTGGCCTTCGAAGTCGCCGCCCGCCAGGACCGCGCTGTAGTCGTTGTACATCACCCCGGCGAACACGCCGGTCCGGCTGCCGCGCAACGAGTTCGGGTCGATCCCGGCGCGCTCCACGGCTTCCCAGGAGACCTCCAGCAGCAACCGCTGCTGCGGGTCCGTGGACAGCGCCTCGCGCGGGCTCATGCCGAAGAACGCCGGGTCGAACTCCGCCGCGTCGTGCAGGAAACCGCCGGAACGGGTGTAGGAGGTGCCGGGCGCGTCCGGGTCCGCGTCGTAGAGCGCGTCCAGGTCCCAGCCCCGGTTCACCGGGAACCCGGTGATCGCGTCGGTGCCCTCGGACACCAGCCGCCACAGGTCCTCCGGCGAGGACACCCCGCCCGGATACCGGCAGGCCATGCCCACGATCACGATCGGATCGCCGGACACCGCCACCCCGGCGGTGTCGTCGGTTTCGGACTCCGCGCCGAGCAGTTCGTCGCGCACGTGCGCGGCCAGCGCCCGCGCCGTCGGGTAGTCGAACACCACGGTCGCCGAGGTGCGCAGGCCGGTGGCCGTGGCCAGCCGGTTGCGCAGCTCCACCGCCGTCAGCGAGTCGAAACCGAGGTCCTGGAACGCGCGCTCCGGGTCGATGTCGGCGGCGCCACCGTGCCCGAGCACCGCGGCGACCTGGCTGCGCACCAGTTCCAGCACCGCCTCGGCGCGTTCCGCCGCGCCCAGGCCGCTGAGCCGCTGCACCAGTCCCGCCGCCTTGCCGGAGGCGGTGCGCGCCGCGCGCCGCGCCGGGGTGCGGATCAGGCCGCGCAGGAACGCGGGGGTGGCGCCGCGCGAACGCAGCACCGGCAGGTCCAGCCGCACCGGCAGCAGCACCGGGTCGCCGGTGCGCAGCGCCGCGTCGAACAGGGCGATGCCCTGCTCCGGGTCCAGCGGCGGGGTGCCCGCGGTGGTGAGGCGGCGCAGGTCGGTCTCGCTGAGCGCGCCCGTCATGCCACCGGTCGAGGCCCACGGCCCCCAGGCCAGCGACACGGCCGGGAGTCCCTGCGCACGCCGGTGCTCGGCGAGCGCGTCGAGGAACGCGTTGGCCGCGGAGTAGTTCGCCTGCCCGGCGGCGCCGACGGCACCGGCCAGCGAGGAGAACGTGATGAACGCGGCGAGGTCGTGCTCGCGGGTGAGTTCGTGCAGGTGCCAGGCGGCATCGACCTTCGGGCGCAGCACCGCGTCGAGCCGTTGCGCCGTCAGCGACCCCAGCACCCCGTCGTCGAGCACCCCGGCGGTGTGGATCACCGCGGTGAGCGGGTGTTCGGCGGGCACGTCGGCCAGCAACGCGGCCAGCGCATCCCGGTCGGCGGCGTCGCAGGCGGCGACCCGCACGTCGGCGCCGTGCTCGGCGAGCTCGGCCACGAGCGCGTCGATGCCGTCGGAGGCGGGGCCGCGGCGGCTGCTCAGCACCAGGTGCCGCACGCCCCGCTCGGTGACCAGGTGGCGGGCGAACAGCGCGCCGAGCCCGCTGGTGCCACCGGTGATGAGCACCGTCCCGGCCGGGTCCCACGACGCGGTATCGGTGTCGGGCGCCGCGGCGCGGGCGACGCGCGCGGCGAGCAGCCGACCGTCCTGAACGGACAGCTGCGGTTCGTCGGCGAAGCCGAGCGCCTGCTCCAGCTGCGCCTCGGCCTCGGTGCCGGCGAGGTCGACCAGGCCGAAGCGGCCGGGAGTCTCGGCCTGCGCCGTGCGGATCAGGCCCCACACCGCCGCCGCGGCCAGGTCGGTTCCCGCGCGAGCGCCGCGCGTGACGAAGACCAGCCGCGCGTCGTGCTCCTGGTCGAGCCAGGTCTGGGCGAGTTCCAGCGCCCGCGCCGACAGCGCGTGCACCGCCTCCGGCGTCGAGTCGTCCGGGGAACCGAGGTGCGCCACGACGACCTCGGTGTCCTCCGGAACCGAAGCGAGGTCCGCGACCGGAACCCCGAGCGCACCGGCGTCCGCGGCCGAGCCCAGCACGGCGATCGAGCCGGGCGCCGCGGCGCGCGTCGAGATCGGCGTCCAGTCCAGCCGGAACAGCGCGTCCCGCTCCGGGGCGTCCAGGCGCTGCTCGGCGACGGGCCGCAGCACCAGCGACTCCACCGAGGCGACGGGCGCCCCGGACGGGTCGGCGACCGCCAGCGACACCGCGTCGTCCGCGGCGCGAGCCAGCCGCACCCGCACGGTGGACGCACCGGTGGCGTGCAGCTTCACGCCCTCCCAGGAGAACGGCAGCCCGCCCCGGTTCTGCTCGCCGAGCCCGGTGAACGCGGCGGCGTGCAGCGTCGCGTCGAGCAGCGCCGGGTGCACCCCGAACGCGCCCGCCTCGGAACGCGCCGAGTCCGGCAGCTCCACCTCGGCGAACACCTCGTCGCCGCGCCGCCAGGCGGCGCGCAGGCCCTGGAACACCGGCCCGTAGCCGAATCCGTCGGCGGCGAGCCGTTCGTAGTGCCCGTCGAGCTCCACCCGCTGCGCACCGGCGGGCGGCCACTCCGGGCCGAAGTCGGCGGGCTCGTCCTGCTCGGCGGCGGTGAGCACACCGGTGGCGTGCCGCGTCCACGGCTGCTCGTCCGCGCCGTCCGGGCGCGAGTAGAGGCTCAGCTCGCGGCGCCCGGTCTCGTCGGGGCCGCCGAGCCACACCTGCACCTGCACCGCGCCCTGCTCGGGCAGGACCAGCGGCGCGGCCAGCGTCAGCTCCTCGACGCGGTCGCAGCCGGTCTCGTCCCCGGCGCGCAGCGCGAGCTCCACGAAAGCGGTGCCCGGCAGCAGGATCGTGCCGCCGACGGCGTGCTCGGCCAGCCACGGGTGCGACCGCACCGAGAGCCTGCCGGTGAGCAGCACCCCGTCCGAGTTCGCCAGCGCCACCGCCGCCGCCAGCAGCGGGTGGTGCGCGGCGCCGAGCCCGGCGGAGCGGACGTCGCCGTCCGCGCGCGGGCCCTTCGGCCAGAAGCGGCGGCGCTGGAACGCGTAGGTGGGCAGCTGCACCCGGCTCGCGCCGGTGGCGGCGAAGAACTCCGCCCAGTCCGGTGCCGTGCCGGTGACGTGCAGCTCCGCGAGCGCGCGCGTGACGGCCGCGACCTCCGGCCGGTCGCCGCGCAGCAGCGGGCTGATCACCGCGTCCGGCCGCGCGTCGAGGTTGCCCGGCACCATGGCGCTGAGCACCCCGTCCGGGCCCAGTTCCAGGAACGAGCGCACGCCGTGCTCGTCGAGCCAGCGCACGGCGTCGCCGAACCGCACGGCGCGGCGCGCGTGCGCCACCCAGTGGTCGGGGTCGGCCAGTTCCTGCACGGTGGCGGGCTCGCCGGTGAGCGTGGACACCAGCGGCAGCAGCGGTTCCTGCGGTGCCAGCCCGGCCACGACGGCGCGGAACTCGTCGAGCATCGGGTCCATCAGCGGCGAGTGGAACGCGTGGCTCACCGTGAGCCGCTTCGCCTTGCGACCCGACTGCTCGAAGTGCTCCGCGACCGCCACCGCCTCATCGGCGTCGCCCGAGATCACGACGGCACGCGGACCGTTGACCGCCGCCAGCGAGACCTGATCGGTCAGCAGCGGCGCGACCTCGTCCTCGGTCGCCTCCAGCGCGATCATCGCGCCGCCGCGCGGCAACGCCTGCATCAGGCGTCCGCGCGCGGCGACCAGCGCGGACGCGTCCGCGAGCGAGAACACCCCGGCCACGTGCGCGGCGGTGATCTCACCGATGGAGTGCCCCGCCACGTGGTCCGGGCGCAGGCCCCACGACTCGGCGAGGCGGAACAGCGCCACCTCGATCGCGAACAGCGCGGGCTGCGCGTAGCCGGTCTCGTCCAGCAGCGCGGCCTCGGCGGTGCCCGGTTCGGCGAACAGGACCTCCCGCAGCGGGCGGTCCAGGTGGGCGTCGAGCTCGGCGAGCGCCGCGTCCAGCGCCTCGGCGAAAACCGGGAACCGGGCGTGCAGCTCGCGGCCCATGCCGAGGCGTTGCGCGCCCTGCCCGGTGAACAGGAACGCCAGCTTGCCCGCGGATCGCGCCGAACCCCGGACCACTCCGGCCGGTTCGGCGTCCTCGGTGAGCGCGCGCAGCCCCGCGCGCAGCTCCGCGCGGTCGGCGGCGGTGACGACGGCGCGGTGCTCCAGCCCGCCGCGGGTGGCCGCCGACAACGCCACGTCCAGCGGCTCGGGCTCGGCGGAGTCCACGAAGGACAGCAGCCGCCGGGCCTGCTCGCGCAGCGCCTCGCCGGACTTCGCCGACAGCGCGACCGGAACGGCACCCGCGGGCACCACGGGTGCCGCCTCGACCGGTTCCGGCTCGGGCGCCTGCTCGATGATGGTGTGCGCGTTGGTACCGCTGATGCCGAACGAGGAGATTCCCGCGCGGCGCGGGCGGTCCGACTCCGGCCACGACGTGTGCTCGGTGAGCAGCCGCACCGCCCCCGAGTTCCAGTCCACGTGCGAGGAGGGTTCGTCGACGTGCAGCGTCTTCGGCAGCAGCCCGTGGCGCATCGCCAGCACCATCTTGATGACGCTGGCGACACCGGCGGCGGCCTGGGTGTGGCTGATGTTGGACTTCACCGATCCCAGCCACAGCGGCCGGTCCGCCCCGCGGTCCTTGCCGTAGGTGGCCAGCAGCGCCTGCGCCTCCACCGGGTCACCGAGCACCGTCCCGGTGCCGTGCGCCTCGACGACGTCCACTTCGGACGCCGACAGCCGCGCGTTCACCAGCGCCTGCTGGATCACGCGCTGCTGCGACGGGCCGTTCGGCGCCGTCAGGCCGTTGGACGCGCCGTCCTGGTTCACCGCGCTGCCGCGCACCACCGCGAGGACTTCGTGCCCGTTGCGGCGCGCGTCGGAGAGCCGCTCCAGCACCAGCACACCGGCGCCCTCGGCCCAGCCGGTCCCGGCGGCCGAGTCGGCGAAGGAGCGGCAGCGGCCGTCGACGGACAACCCGCCCTGCCGGGAGAACTCCAGGAAAGTCGCCGGGCTGGACATGACGGTGACGCCGCCCGCCAGCGCCAGCGAGCACTCCCCCGAGCGCAGCGAGTGCGCGGCCAAGTGCAGCGCCACCAGCGAGGACGAGCACGCGGTGTCGACGGTGACCGCCGGGCCGACGGCGCCGAAGGTGTAGGAGAGCCTGCCGGACAGGACGCTGCCGCTGTTGCCGGTGAGCTGGAAGCCGTCCACGTCGTCGGCCGGGCCGACGCGGTAGTCCTGCGCCATCGCGCCCATGAACACGCCGGTGCGGCTGCCCCGGATCGACGCCGGGTCGACGCCCGCGCGCTCGAAGGCCTCCCAGGTGGCCTCCAGCAGCACCCGCTGCTGCGGGTCCATCGCCAGCGCCTCGCGCGGGGAGATGCCGAAGAAGTCCGCGTCGAATTCGCTCGCGCCGTGCAGGAATCCGCCGGAGCGGGTGGAGGTGTCGAGCTCGTCGAGGTCCCAGCCGCGGTCGGCCGGGAAACCGGAGATGCCGTCGCGCCCCTCGGCGACCATCCGCCACAGGTCCTCCGGGCCGGCGACGTCACCGGGGTACCGGCAGCTCATCCCGACGATGGCGATGGGTTCGCGGGCGGCGTCCTCCAGCTCCTGCACGCGCGCGCGGGACCGCTTCAGGTCCGCGCTGGCCCGCTTCAGGTAGTCCCGGAGCTTCTGTTCGTTGTCCATGTCCACCCAACCCATCTCAGGCGGCCCCCTCAGGGGCTCCCACGGCCGAATCCGGCCGGCCCATTGCCCGGCACATCTGCGGAGTTCCAGGAACCGTGCGCTCGCCCGGTGCCGCGCCACGGCACCGGGCGTCCCGCTCAACCCGGCCGCGCACCACCGGACGCGCCCGCGGTCCGCCGCACGGCGACCGGACGCGCGCACACTTCCGCCCAGCAAGACATGCGCCCAGTCTCACCACTGCCAGGCAGGAAAATCCTTAGGAGTGCTCTCCTCGTGACCTGCGTAGGGGGCGGGTGGCGGAACCTCAGCGTTCTTCTCGCTGCGGGATCTTTTTCCCAAGTGGCTCCGCCACGAGGGAAAAAGCTGTCCTCGCGAGAAGAACGCTGA
>NZ_JBSFWJ010000058.1:0-41623 GCF_053592695.1 Saccharopolyspora sp. NPDC002578
AGTCGGTCTCTCGCGAGGACAGCTTTTTCCCTCGTGGCGGAGCCACTTGGGAAAAAGATCCCGCAGCGAGAGACCGACTGAGGTTCCGCTACCCGACCACCAAAGCAAAAAGAGCCGTGAAATCAACCAGCCCGAAGAGGCTCACGAGCCGCGGGGGGCAGGTCGGCGGGGTTTCCTACCGCCCACTTCGCAGGATCCGTCCCGAGCTTGGTGAGTTCGGTGATCTGCAGGGCGCTCCACGGCGACACGTCCGCGGTCCCGGCGAGCACGTCGGCGGAGAACTCCGCCCACGGCACCCAGCGCACCGCTTCGACTTCGGCGGGGTTGGGGTCGGTCGTGACGTCGGCGATCACCCGGAACACCGGGCACATCTCGTTCTCCACGATGCCGTTGCCCATGACCGCGCGGTAGCGGAAGCCGGGCAGCACCAGTTCGACGTCGGGGACGTGGGTGCCGAGTTCCTCGCCGAGCCTGCGCAGCACCGCGTCCCGCGGGGTTTCGCCGGGCGCGGGGTGGCCGCAGCAGGTGTTCGTCCACACGCCGGGCCAGGTCGCCTTGCTCAACGCCCGCTGGGTCAGCAGGAACTCACCGCGCGTGTTGAACACGTAGCAGGAGAACGCCAGGTGCAGTGGCGTGTCCGCGTGGTGCACGGTCGCCTTGTCGGTGGTGCCGATGGCGTGCCCGTCCTCCGCGAGCAGGACCACTTCCTCCATGACCTTCCCTCCGATCGTCGCCCGTCGATTTGATCATGCCTGGTGACGGGCCGCCCCCGCCGTTCGGCAGCGCGGACGCAGCCCGTTTGCCCCATCGGATTCACCCTTCCGCTGGGCGCGTGATCACCGCGCGCAGCGGAACGGCCGGGGTCAGCGACCGGGCAGGTCTTCGGCGAGCAGCCGGGTGAGGTCTGCGGTGGAGGAGTCGGCCATCGAGCCGAGCCGGGTGGCCTGCCGGGCGACCATCGACTCGAAGGTCTTGCGCGCGGTGCGGCCGTTGCCGAACGTGCCGTCCTTGGGCATCTTCTCGAAGTGCTCGTGCAGCGCGTCGGCCGCGGACTCGTCGAGCTGGTAGTCGTGCCGGTGGCAGTTCTGGCGCACGATCGTCACCAGTTCGTCGGCGGCGTAGTTGGCGAACTCGATGGTGTGGCTGAACCGGGATTCGAGACCGGGGTTGGTCTCCATGAACTCCTTCATCTCCTTGGAGTACCCGGCGACGATGACCACGACGGTGTCGCGGTGGTCTTCCATGAGCTTCACCAGCGTGTCGATGGCCTCCCGGCCGAAGTCCGGTCCGGAGCCGCCCTGCCCGGAGCTCAGCGTGTACGCCTCGTCGATGAACAGCACGCCGCCGAGCGCGGTGTTGAACGCCTCGGTGGTCTTGATCGCGGTACCGCCGATGATCTGCGCGACGAGGTCCGCGCGGGCGACCTCGATGAGGTGCCCGGAGCTGAGCACGCCGA
Source organism: Saccharopolyspora sp. NPDC002578 (assembly GCF_053592695.1). Classification (NCBI taxonomy): domain Bacteria; kingdom Bacillati; phylum Actinomycetota; class Actinomycetes; order Pseudonocardiales; family Pseudonocardiaceae; genus Saccharopolyspora; species Saccharopolyspora sp. NPDC002578. The sequence continues at coordinate 1,457 of NZ_JBSFWJ010000058.1, forward strand.
GTTCGGCGAGCACCGCGCCGTAGAGCCGCGCGACGGTGGTCTTGCCGGTGCCGGGCGCGCCCGCGAACACGAGGTGGCGGCTCATCGGCGGTGCGGACAGCCCGGCTTCCTGGCGGCGCTTGGCCATCTTGTTCAGGTTCACCAGGCTGGCCACGTCGCGCTTGACGCCTTCGAGGCCGACGAGCCGGTACATCTCGTCCAGCGGCGCGCTGTTGGTGGAGACCCCGGCCTTCGTCTGCTGCGGCTGCGCGGCGGCCGGGGCGGACCCGGCCTGCGCGGGGGCGGCGGCGGGCGGCGTCGCGGTCGGCGCGCCCCCGGCGGTGCCGTGCGCGTCGGGGAATCCGTTGCCGCTGCTGGACATCTCGGTGACGGTGAGCGTCGCCGTCGGCACCAGCTGGCGCAGTCCGGCGCCGCCGTTGTCCTTGGCGTGGCACTGGCGCACCACGACCTCTTCCTCGGTGTGCACCCGGATGCCGTCGCCCTCGTTCTCCAGGAATTCGCAGCCGGTGAGCTGCGCGCGGCCGGAGGAGGTGATGTGCAGGCCGTTGGCGTTGCTGGAGCGCAGCCGGCAGCGGTCCAGGGTGGCCTGGCCCTCCTGGCCGATGAACATCCCGTCGGCGCCGCTGCGGTACACGTCGCAGTCCTCGAACACGGCGTGGGCGGTGTGGTTCACGGCGAACCCGGAGGTGGCGGCGGCCCGCACGCTGCACCCCTGGACTTCGGCGCGGGCGCTGTCGGCGACGAGCACGCCGACGCCGCCGCAGCGGTCGATCTCCGCGTGCTCCAGCCGGGCGCGGCCGGTGCCGCTGATCTCCACGCCCGTTCCCGAGCAGTCCTGCACCTGCACGCGGCGCAGCACCGGCTCGGTGCCGGTGGTGACGCTGAGCGCGGTGCCGTCGCTGCCGCTGATGGTGAGGCGGTCGCAGTCGAACTTCGTCCGGTCCGCCAGCAGCACGCCCACCCCGGCGACCTCGGCGACGGTGGTCTCGGTGAACGAACCGGTGGCGCCGTCGGTGGTGCGGATGCCGTGGCCGGAGGCGCGGCGCACGGTGCACTGCTGCAGCGTGGCCTTCGTCTGCTCGGAGATGAGCACCCCGTCGGCCGCGGTGTCCTCGAACGCGCACTCCTCCAGCCGCACCTCGCCGGTGGTGGCGAGGTAGGCGCCGATGCCGGTGGTGCCGCGGACCGCGAGGTTGTGCAGCGTGGCCGAGGCCTGCTGCTCCACGGCGATGGCGGGTTTGGTGGCGTCGCTGAGCACCACGTTCTCGACGGTGATCTTGGCTTGGCCGTTGAGGCAGATCCCGTTGCCGCCGGAGCGCCCGGTGCGGCAGCCGCGGGCGGAGAGCACGCCCTGGTCGGCGACGACGATGCCGGAGGTGCCGAGGTCTTCGAACACGCACTCCTCGACGGTGCTGCCCGCCGCGGAGGTGACGACGACACCGGCGCCCTCGGGGTTGCGCACCTGGCAGCCGCGCATGGCGAAGGTGCCGTTGCCGAACGCGTACAGCGCCGCCCACGAGCCCGCTTCCACGGTGCACTCGGTGAGGCTGAGCCTGCCCTCGCCGGCGACGATCGCGGCCTGCTCGGCGTCCTCGCCGCGGATGGTGATGCCGGACAGCGTCGCGGTCCGCGCGGCCAGCGCGATCGCGGCGCCTTGGCGGGACACGAGCTCCACGGTCCCCGGCCCGTCCTCCGCGGTGAGCGTGACGGCCTTGGTCAGGACCAGGTTCTCCTCGTAACGCCCGGCGCTGATGCTGATCACCCCGCCCTCGCCGGCGGCGGACACGGCGTCGGTGAGGGTGCGGAAGCTACCGGGCATGGCCGGGGAGACCGAGATCATCTGCGTTCCTTCAGGTGCGGTCACGAGCCGGTCCGCGCGAGCAGCCGACCTTCCAGGGAGGCGGCGGCCAGTTCCACCCGCGAGCGGCAGCCCGTGCGGGCGAACAGCCGGGTCAGGTGGCTTTCCACGGTCTTCTCGCTGACCTGCACGGTCATCGCGATCTGCCGGTTGGTGAAACCGTCGCTGACAAGATCGATGATACGGATCTCGGTGGTGGAGAACGGCGCCTGCCGGGTGCGGGCGCGGGGCAGCGTGACGCCGCGTTCGCGCATCACCTCCTGCGCCAGGCCGCGGCCGCGGGTGGAGCGGAAGCGCTTCGCCAGCACGTAGGACTCGTGCAGCCACGGCTGCGGATCGGGGCTGACCGTGCCGACCAGCAGGCAGCCGAGCGCGATCTGCGGCTGCGCGCCGCGGACCCGGGCGAGCCGGACCGCTTGCTCGCCGAGTTCGGCGTCGCGGGTCACCACGCCCCGCATCAGCAGCAGCGTCTCCCGCGAGGTGGCGGTGCCGAGCCGTTCGTCCAGTTCGGCGAGCTCGTCGAGCAGGGCCTTCGCGCGCGGCTCGTCGCCTTCGCGCAGCGCGAACGCGACGAGCCTGCCGAGCAGCCGTTCCAGCCCGGCGGGGGCGCCCTGGTCGCGGTAGCGCAGGTAGTCCTGCCAGCCCTCGTCGAGCGCGGTGGTCACGTCGCCCGCGCGGTAGCGGACGCCGCAGCGCACCCACGCCACGATGTGCCCGCCCGCCATCAGCCGGGGGATGCGGTCGAGCCATTCGGCGGCGCGGCGGTGATCACCGCGTTCGGAGCAGATCTCGGCCGCGATCGCGCGGGACAGGTGCCGGGCGGGGGCGCCGCGGCCCGGTGGGTGGTCGGTCTCGCAGTGCCGGGTCAGCGACAGCGCGGTGTCCCACTCGCCGGCGTTGTAGGCGCGCAGCACCTTCTGGTAGCAGAGCACGCTGCCGCGGCTGGGTTTGCCGTAGCGGTCGCCGAGGATGAGTTCCAGCGCGGTCGCGTAGTCCGTCATCGCGCCCGCCTCCCGCAGTTCCTGCGGGTCCACGGCGGTGCCTTCGGGGCAGCGGCGCTGCCACACCGACCAGGCGTGCTGGAACTCGGTGTCGCTGCCGGTGAGCGCGTTCAGCAGCACCAGCACCTCGCCGAGGTCCACCGGGTGCTGCTCGCCCGGTTCCGGCGGCACGCCGAACATGGTGTTGAGCAGCGCGGCGGCTTCGCCGACGCGTCCGCCGAACATCGCCGAGCAGAACCGGCGTATCTCGGCGTCGAACCGGGAACCGGTGCCCAGCGACTCGAACAGCCGCGCGGAGCGGTCGGGTTCGGCGGCGCGCTCGTCGTGCAGCAGCGCCGAGAGCCAGCACATCCCGACGGTGACCAGCAGCGTCGTGCTCTCCCGCTTGTCCTGGTCGCCGCAGGAGGGCGCGGCGAGCACGGCGGGCGCGACGAGGCTGACGTCCTCGGTGAGCTCGCGGTACTGGCCCAGCGACATCCGCAGCCGCAGCAGGGCGCGCAGCAGCCGCGGCCAGCGCTGGTCCTCGGCGGGCAGGTGGCGCAGCGCGGCCTGGTACCAGCGGGCGGCGCGGGCGGGGGCGTGCGCGGCGGCGCGGTCGGCCTCCTCGATGAGCACCCCGGCGGCGAGCTGCCCGTCGAGTCCGGGGCCGGCCTGCACGATGTGGTCGGCCAGCTTGGTGCGGTCCACCGGCACGTCCCGTTCGAGCTGGGCGAGCATCCGGCGCGCCAGCGCGGTCTGCAGCGCGCGCAGCCGCTTGGCGCCCGCGCGGCGGCGCAGCGTCACGGCCAGCGCGGGCACCGTGAACCGCAGCCGTTCGCGCTCGTCGACGGCGAGCACTCCGGTCTCCACCAGCCGGTCCAGGACCTGGCCGGATTCGTCGAGGCCGACGGCGGCGGCAGCGGTGAGCATCGGCAGGTCGTCGACGCCGACCGGGTCGATGGCCGCGATGACGGAGGCGACGCGTTCGGTGCCGTCGCCGTCGCTGCGCACCGCGTGGACCAGTTCGTGCTCGGCTGGCAGCGCGATCGGCTCGTGCACGGGGGTGAGGCAGAAGTGCTCGTCGATCAGCACCAGCCTGCCGCGGGCGTGCAGGTCGTCCACGGTGGACAGCAGGGTGCCGGGGTTGCCGTAGAGCGGGCCGAGTCCGGTGCGCAGCGCGGTGACGACCGTCTGGTCCAGGGTCGCCCGGCCCGCGGCGGAGCTCCAGCGCGCGGCCAGCGCCGCGATGCTCGACTCCGACAGCGGCGACAGCGTCACCACGGTCTCGGCGAGGTTGCTCAGCTGGGCCGGGACGGCGGTGGGGAAGTCCTGGGCGCGCGCCGAGGTGATCACTGCCGCGCCCACCGCGCGGATCCGTTGCACCAGCGGCAGCAGCGCCGCGGCCAGCAGCGGGCCGCACCGGTCCACGTCCTCGATGATCACCACGGTGCGTTCGCGGGCGGCGATCAGGCCGATGGTGCGGGCCAGCTCGTGCACCAGCGGCAGCAGCGCCTGCTGCGGGGAGAGCTCCAGGTCGCGGCGGCGCTTCGCGGCGGCGGCCACGGCGTCCAGCAGCTGCGGGTCCCGGCCGCGTTCCAGGTGCGCGCGCACGCCGTTGAGCAGGGCGTCGAGAGCCCCGAGTCCGTTGTGGTCGGCCGCGTCGGCGGTCAGCACGTGCAGACCTTGCCGCTGCCAGCCGTGGGTGAGTCCGTCCAGCAGCGCGGTCTTGCCCTCGCCGGGCTTGCCGCGCAGCATCAGCAACGTGCCACCTGGCCGTTGCACGGCCGATTCGATCGCCGCCCACTGCTCGTCGCGGCCGAACACCGTCACGCGTTCCCTGGCCATCCGTCCTCTCTCCGGTCGGCTGCTGCCGCAACGCTGGGGGACCGACTTCACATCAGGGGAAGGGGCTGCGGGGCTCGCCGCGCCACCGATCCGCTCGCCCCTTCCTAGTCGCCGCGAAGCTTAAGCCATTCGTGTTGTTTATTACTCCGACCTAGGTCGAGGGACATCCCTCGGGTAACCCACAATGATGAGCACGTGCACTGTGCGCAGTCGTGCAAGGGTACGTTTTGTGCTCGTCCGGGGCAGTACGTGTCACCCTGCCCGCAAGGTCAGGAGAGGAACCGGTGGCTGACGGCGCGAGAAGAGTCGGCAAGAGCGGGACGACCGAGGCCGGAGCGCTCGGCGTGGACGCCGCCGAGGCGCTCACCGCCCGGTTGCACGGCCGCGAAGAGATCATCGCGGAACTGGTCGGTTCCGCGAAGCGCGGCGGTCCGCCGCTGACCGTCGTGTCCGGCGAGGCGGGCAGCGGGCGCAGCGCCGTCCTGGACGCGCTGCGCGGCGAACTCGCCGGAGCCAGGGTGCTGAACCTCAACGCGAGCGAGCACGACCGGCGCACCGCCTTCGGCGCGCTGTACCGGCTGCTGTCCGATCTGGACGGGCCCGACCCGAGCGCGGCCGGCGTGCGGACCTCCGTGCTCGGCGTGGTGGCCCGGCTCAGCGGCTCGCCGAGCGCGGCGGCGGCGCCCTCCACCGCGACCCAGCTGGCGATGGCCGTGTTCTCCGCGGCCCGCCGCTACCTGCCGCTGGTGGTGCTGATCGACGACGCGCAGTGGCTCGACGACGCCACCGCGGCCCTGCTGGAACCGCTCGTCCAGCACATGTCGGGCAGCCCGATCTCGATGGTGCTCACGGTGCGCACCGACGTCGCCCGCGACGCCGTCACCGCGCCGCTGCGGCGGCTGCGGGACGCGGGCCTGGCCCGGACCGTCACGCTGCGCCCGCTGACGCGCAGGCAGAGCCAGCAGATCATCGCCGAGACGGTGCGCGCCAACCCGGACGCGGCGCTCGTCGACGAACTGCACCGGGCCAGCCGCGGCCTGCCCGCCGCGCTCGTCGCGGGACTCGCCGGGCACCGCGAAGCGCGCTCGCTGCGCGTCGTGGACCGGCACGCGTACCTGGTCCGCACCAACGAGCGGCCCGTCATCTCCGGCAGGCATCCGCTGCTGCTGCCGGTGCGCGACGCGGGCGACGTCGAATGGGCGACCGCGCGGGCGATGAGCGTGCTCGCGCCGCTCGGCACCGCCGCCCCCGCGCTGATCGCGGACTCCGCGGCCATCGAGCGGGACGCCGCGCGGGAGAGCATCGATCGGCTGGTGCGCCTGCGCGTGCTGGTGCCCTCCGGCGCCGGCTGGCGGTTCCGGGTGCCGATGGTGCGGGCCGCGCTGGAGGCGAGCCTCGGGCCGTTCGAGCGCCGCAACCTCGCCGCGCTCGCGGTGACCGCGCTGTGGGACGGCAGCGCGGAGACCGACGATCCCGGCTACCTGCCCGATCGGCTCGTCGACGCGGGCAAGCTGATCGATCCGCAGCGCGCCGGGCAGGAACTGCTCGCGCACGGCGTGCAGGCCATGTTCGACGACGGCGGCAAGGCGGTGCGCTGGCTGCGTTCCGCGACGGAGAAGGTCACCGAGCCGCAGGCCCGCGCGCTGACGCTGCTCGCGCACGCCGGGACCTGCACCATGCACTACCGCGCGGCGGAGGCCGCCGACAGCATCCGGCTGCTGCTGTGGCGCCACGCCGAGGACCTGCCGTTCACCTTGCTGCAGCAGGCCGAGGTGATCTACCTGGTCTCCGCCGCCGCCACCGGGGATTGCGCGGAGCTGGCGCGCATCGCCGACGGCACCGGCCAGCCGCTGCCCGGTGGTCCGGCGCAGCGGGTGGTGGCCCGCATCGTGGCGCTGGGGATGCTGGGGCGATGGGGCGAGTGCGCGGCGCTGCTGGAGGAGCAGCGCGAGGTGTGGACCGGCGGCGACCCGATCACCGAGGACTTCGGCAACATCGCGCTGATCGGCGCGACCGTGTCGCAGGGCGACACCACCGAGCTGTTCCGGTTCGTGGACCGCCCGGAGCTGTGGCGCGCCCGGGACGTGCCGGACCAGCACTTCGAGGAGATCCGCCACCAGACGAACATGCTGCTGGGGCTCGGCGAACTCGACCGGGCGATGGAACTGCTGCGGCGCAACGAGTTCGAGACGACTCTGCTCTCGGGCACCGACCAGTTCCAGATCGAGTTCATGCGCGGGGACTGGTTCCGGGCGATGGCCACCGCCCGCCGCACCATGGCGACCGCGCCGAACCTGTCCCGCCCGATGGGGCAGCCGATGATGTACCTGGGCGCGGCGCTGCTGCACACCGAGGGCGGCATGCTCAGCCGCGCCCGGCAGATGATCGAAACGGGCCGCGCGGGGCCGATGCGGTACCTGTTCGACTTCGCCGAGGCGCGGGTGTCGCAGGTGCTCGGCGAGCTCGACGCCGCCGACGAAGCGCTGCGCACCGGGCTGGCGCGGGCCGAAGCGGACGGGGTCGCGTTCGGCACCGAGCACATCTGGGCGCACGTCGCGGTCCGCGCGAACGAGCGCGGCGACGTCGACGAGGCGAAGGAAGCGTTGCTGCGGCTGGAGAAGCTCGCCGAGCGGCTCGGCACCGGCAAGGCGCGCATCGCGCACCTGCTGACCCGGATGCGGGTGCTCGGCGACACCGCGGCGGCGGAGCAGGCGGTGGTGCTGGCGCGGCGCCGCGGCCAGCCGTACGAGACGACGCTGCTGTTCACGCTGCTCGCGCAGGCCGGCTACCGGACCGCGGAGCTGCTGCCCGAGGCGTACCGGCTCTCCGACGGGCTCGGCGCGCTGCTGCTGCGGTCGCGGCTGCGCCAGGTGATGCGCGACCACAACGTGCCGATCCCGAGCAGGGGCGCCACGACCGCGGAGAACGAGCGGCTGCTGGCGGTGCTGGTCACGGAGGGCCTCACGAACCGCCAGATGGCGGTGGTGTTCGGCGCCACGGAGAAGAGCGTCGAGGGCAGGCTGACCCGGATGTTCGCCCGCATCGGCTACCGCTCCCGGGTGGAGCTGGCAGCTGCCATGCTCACCGGCGAATACCCCGGCTGACCTCCTGGACGTCACCTGTCACGGTGTGGACGAATTCGGAGATTTCACGAGAAATCGAATCCCCCGAACGAGGTGAACCCTTCGATCCGTGGCCCCGATGACCAGTGCGGGCGGTTGTCCACAGGGGTGTCCGACTCGCCGGGGGCGTTCGATTCCTCGCGAAATCGCGGGCTCTCGAACGAGGTTCGGCGCGGTGCGGGTCAGGGTTCGGCGCGGAACGGGGGTTCTGGGGCGGGCGCGGCGGCGGGACCGGCCGCTTCCTTGAGCGCGCTCGCGAGCAGCCGCATCGAGGACGGGGCACCGGGGTTGAGCAGCACGTCCACGCCTTCGTCGGGCAGCGCTTCGGCGAGTTCCCGGGTGCTGACCTCGCGGAAGTTCGGGACGTCGAGCCGGGCGGAGTGCGCGGGCGCGGTCACCGCCAGCACCGACGGCACGTCGTCCGGGGAGGGCACGACGATCGCCTCGCCCTGCTCGTCGACGGCGATGCTCAGCACCGCGTCCCGCAAGGTCGCCAGCAGCGCGTCCCCTTCCGCCTGGCCCTGCACCACGAGCCGCAGCGTCGCGTCGACCGGGTCGGTCGCCGAATCCTCCGAGGACGGTTCGTAGTTCGGGTTCGGCTCGAACCGCTGCGCGGTGCCGTCCGCGGGCACGAACCAGCCGCCGACGACCGCCTCCTCCGGTGGCCTGGCGTCGTCTGATTCCGGGGTCCAGGCCGGGTCGACCAGCAGGACCCACTGGTCCTCGGTTTCCTGGTTCGGGGTGTCGTCGGCTGCCATCGGTGCTCCTGCGGTCGTGGGCGGGGTCGGGGGTCAGTGCTTGCCGGGGAACGACGGTGGCGGCGGCAGCGGGTCGTCGAACCCGTCGAGCTCTTCGGCCGGGTAGGGCGGCTGCTCGGCGTCCGGGGCGGTCATGGGCCGCCAGGCCGCGAGGTCGGCCGCGAAGTGCTCGGCGGTGGCGGGCGCGGGTTCGCCCGTCGCGGCGGGCGGTGCGGCGGCGGTGGCCCGCTGAGCGGTGGCCGGCGCGTGCTCGGCGGCCGGGTCGCCGGGATTCGGCCCGTCCGCCCGCGCCGCCGGAGCCGGTGCCGCCTCCGGCGTCGCGGACGTGGTCACTACCGGCTGCCCGGCGGCGTCCTCGTCGGCGACGGCGTCGCGGAACTCCTGCGCGCCGATCCGCACCGAGGCCGCGCCGCCGGGGTTGAGCAGCACGTCGACCCCGTCGGCGGGGAGTTCCGCGGCGAGCTCGGTCGCGCCGATCTCCTGCCAGCCGGGCACTTCCAGCTGCTGGGCCTGCACGGGCGCGGTCGCCACCAGCACCGAGGGCACGTCGTCGGGGGCGGGCGTCACGATCGCGGCGCCCTGCTCGTCCACGGCGATCCAGAGCTCGGCGGGGCGCAGCGTGCCGAGCAGCGACGCGGTGTCGGATTCGCCGCGCAGCACCAGCTTCAGCTCGGCGTCCACCGGATCGGTCGGCACGTCCGGGCTCGACGGCTGGAACAGGTGGTTCGCCCGGAACGTGCGGGTGGTGCCGTCGGCCTCGACGAGCCACGCGCCGACGATCGCCGACTCCGGTACCTCGGCGTCTTCGTCCTCCGGCTGCCAGCCGGGGTCGACGAGCAGCGCCCACTGGTCCCTGCCGGTGTCCGTGGGCGCGGTGTCGGTGGGGGAGGTGTCCGCCATGCCGGGTCCTTTCGGGGAGTGCTCAGGCCGGGAACGGCGGATCGCCGAGCACGACGGGGTCGGTGTCGGCGACGACGGTCTTGAACGCGATCGCCGCGATCCGCATCGACTCCGGAGCGCCCGGGTTGAGCAGCAGGTCGACGCCCTCGGCGGGCAGCGAGTCGGCGAGGTCCTTCGCGGTGATCTCCTGCCAGGTGGGCGCGTCGACCCGCCAGGTGTGCGCGGGCGAAGTGGTCACCAGCACCGAGGGCACGTCGTCGGGAGCGGGCGCCACGATCGCCGCGCCCTGCTCGTCGAGCGCGATGCCGAACAGCGCGTCGCGCATCGTGGCCAGCACGGCCGCCTCGTCGTGCTCGCCGCGCGCCGCGCCGCGCACCGCCGCGTCCACCGGGTCGGTGGGCGAGCCGGGGCCGGAGGGCACGTAGCCGGGGTTGGCGCGGAACGGCCCGGTGACACCGTCGGAGTCGAGCGCCCAGGCGCCGAGCACCGCTTCGATCGGCGGGGCCTCGCCTTCGGCGGTGGGCTGCCACGCCGGGTCGAGGACGAGCGCCCACCGCTGCTCGGCGTCGCCCGCACCAGGCGCCGTGCTGTCGTCGTGCACCGAACTCTCCCGTTGATCGCCGTTCTCGCCGCGCGCCGCGGCCCGCGACACCTCAAGTCTGCCCCGTGCGGCCACCCCGCCTGCTCGCGGCCGGGGCCGAGCCTCACTCCGCGGCGGGCTCGGTGCTGTAGGTCGTGTACTTGTGGAAGGCGCGCTTGATGCGGCCGTTCTCCACGGAGCCGGACATCCAGCCCTGGTTGTTGTCCACCGAGATGAACGCCGCCTTCCGGGTCGAGCGCACCGACACCGAGTCCCGCCCCGAATAGAACATGTTGCCCATCCCGAAGGTCCGGGCCTGGTTCAGGAACGCCATGAACACCTTGCCTTCGGGGGCGCCGGTGTCGCAGCTGGTGAGCAGGAACTCGCTCTCCGGGCTGGCGGCGTACATCTTCTGGAACTCCGGCATCTGCACCAGCAGCTTCAGGTAGGTGTCGCCGGGCAGCCACATCTCGGTGCGCGTCTTGCCCCGCTGCAGGTGCAGGGCGATCTCCTCGTCGTTGCCGTGCGTGCTGATCAGGCTCGGCCCGACGTCGGCGTCGTGCGTGCGGTCGCGCTTCGCGTCGTAGACGACGCGCTCGTCGACCTTCCACGGGACGCGGGCCAGGCGCTGCTCCGGGTCCTCGCTGAAGATCTTGTCCAGGTACCGGTTGCGGACGTTGCGGAACGGCTCGCCCGGGGAGGTCCGCACGATGTACCGCATCCGGTCGATCTCCGAGGCGATGTGGTTCTCGCCGTCGAGCTCGCCCTGCTTGGTGAAGAAGTTGACACCGTTGATGCGGGTGAACCCGGCGGTCTTGACGGAGCTGGTGTTGCGCACGACTTCGTCCTGGGTGAACTCGATCGGCCGGTATTCCTTGTCGGTGGAGGTCAGCGGCACTTCCGCGTCGGGGATCTCCGTCGAGCCCGGCAGGTAGCGCTCGAAGAACTTGATGTTGCGGACGTTGCCGGACCCGTAGGTGCCGTGCAGCGTCTTCTTGCTGGTGCCGCGGTAACCGGCCCAGCCCTGGTTGTCCTCGACGCCGAACCGGCCGTCGGGCAGTTGCGAGACGGCGCCGCGGTTGCGCAGCACCGTGCCGTCGAACCAGCCCTTGTGCAGCTGGTCGGCGACGCCCTTGAAGTTGGCCTTGGACGAGGTCAGCAGCGCCACCCGGAACCGGGCGTCGGTGTCGCCGAACCGGTCGAACTGCGTCACGTGCTCCAGCACCGTGCCCAGCGTCTCCGGGGAGATCGACGCGGCGGCGCCGTCGGTGAGGACCAGCTTGAAGTCCTCGCCGTCGCGCGGGATCTCGGCGAAGAAGGTGCGCCCGTTGTTCCACTGGTGGTCGGGCCGCTTGGTGCGCCCGGACGCGTGCGCGGGCGTCTCGCCCGGCAGGGTCTGCACGAACGTCGCCGAGTTCGCGTTGAGCGAGTAGTTCGTGGTGCGGTGGAAGGACACGCCCGTGGTGCTGTCGTCGCTGCCCGGCAGCGGGCGGTAGTAGATCTCGCTCAGCCGGAACTTGATCTTCTTGCCCCGATTGTCCCAGCCGTTGATCTTGAGGTTCGGGTCGGTGTACCGGGCGACCGGCACCGTGGTGCCCGGCGTGGCCGACTGGTCGTAGCCCGTCGTGGGGTAGTGGGATCCGGAGCCGTAGCCCTGCGGGTAGCTCTGGTAGTAGCTGCCGTCGCCGTAGCCGTCCGGGTACCGGGGCTGCCGGTCGGCGCGGGTGGTGTGGGTGGCGCCGTACTCCGCGTCGGAGTCGCCGTACTCGTAGTCCTCCAGCGAGGCAGGGGAGTCGTCCTCGTCGAGAGCGCGGTCGCGCGGCTCGGTCGCGGTCGGCGAGTCCTCACCGTCGCGGGACTGCTGGACGTCCTCGGCGCGCTGGACGGTCTCCGCGTGCTGCCCGTCGTCGGTGTGCTGGCCGTCGTCGGACCGCTGCCCGTCCTCGGACCGCTGGCCGTCGTCGGGGCGCTGGGCGCCTTCGTCCGCGCGGACCGGGGAGTCCGTCCGCGTGTCCGAAGTGGACTGGTCCGGCGCGCGATCCGCCGCCGTGGACGGGGAGTCCTCCGTCCGCGGCGCCTCCGGGCCCTGCTCGCGCGGGGGCCGCAGGCCCATCTCGCGCAGGCCGTCCTCGTCGGTGTGGATGTAGGCGCGGTCCCGCGCGGTGCGCGGCGTGCTCCACTCGGCGGGCGCGTTGCCGGTGTACTCGGGCGTGATCGTCCAGTTCGCGGTGGCCCGCACCAGGTACATCGGGCCGTCGGACTTGCGGTCGCTCTCGTGCTGCTTGGTCTTCGAGTCCGCCTTCGTGGTGGTCGTCCAGTCGAACGCGGGCCCGGCGAGCGTGAGCTGCGGCGCGTTGCGGTAGTTCGCGCCGCCGGCGCGTCCCGCGATGGCGCGCGGGTCGGCCGAGGAGTCCAGCGGCACCCGGGCGTTGAGCTTCAACCCCGGACCGCTCTTGTGCTGCTCCTTGGTGGCGATCGTCGTGGAGTCCTTGCTCTTGAACCCGCCGTCGTCGCCGAGCTTGGTGACGTGCGCGTCCGCCAGGTCGGCGTGGAAGGTGAGCGACTTCAGCCGGTCGCCGTGGCCGAATCCGGCGCTGTAGTGGCTGTCGTGGTCGAGCCCGTCGACGCGGTGGCCGCGCTCGGTCATGGCGGCCGGCAGGTGCGCCGAGAGGGCGCTGGTGCTGGTGCCGGTGTTGACGGCCTGCCGCGCCCAGGTGGCCCGCTCGGGCACCGGCGGCGGCGTGCGGCCGGACTCGCCGGGCATGCTGCCGTCGAGCACGTCCTGCACGGCGGAGTGCACCGCGTCCGAGTTCGCCGCGGTCTGCCGGTGTCCGCTGGGCAGCGACTCGATCCGCCCCGGCTGGTGCTCGCCGGTCGCGAGCGAGGCCACCGGCACGTGCGTGTGCACGGCGTCCTTCGCGGTGGGCAGCGAGCGGGTCACCGCGGGGTGCTCGGGCAGGAGCAGGTCGGCGAGGCCCCCGGTGAGGGTGCGCGGCGCGTGGTTGGCGTGCGCCGTCTTCTGCACCGTCAGGTCCAGGTCGAGGTCGTGGCGGAACTTCGCGACGTCGCCCTTGGTGGTGACCTGGCGGGAGCTGTCGGTGCTGGTCGACTCGGTGAGCTTGCCCTCGGACTTCAGCGTCACGCCGGGCTGCGCCAGCAGTGCGCCGCCGGTCCCGTCGGTGGTGTGCCCGCGGGCCAGCACCATCGGCGCGATGCGGTGCGCGTGGCCGGTGGTGGTGGTCGTGGTCTCGCTGTCGGTGGTCTTCGTCTCGCGCTTGTCGCTCCAGCCGCTCTCGACGCCGTCGAAGGTGCCGGGGCCGGGGCGGCCCTTCAGGTTGAGCGTGACGTCGACGGCGCCGAGCGGGCCCTTCACCGTCGTCGACCAGGTCTTGCCCGGTCCGCGCAGGTCCGAGTACAGCGAGCCGAGGCCGCGCGGCGCGATGTCGCGGATGCTCTGGTTGAGCAGGTCGGCGCGCGCGTGCTGGTCGGCGGAACCGAACACCAGCGGCTCGGCCAGCCCGGACAGGTAGTCGCCGAACCGGCGCAGCGCCGAGGCGGGCACCTCGTCGTGCGGCACCTCGCGCAGCGCTTCCCTGATCCCGTCGAGCAGTCGTTCGGTGACCTCCGGGCGGATCGTCGCCGGGGCGTGGCCGTCGGCGTCGAACGTGGACGGTTCGAAGGTGGACTCGTCGGCGGCGCGGTCCGGCAGGTCCGCGTCGGAGAGCCCGACCTGGTCGATCTCCGAAGTGGGGACCCACACCTGCACCGAGTCGGCCTTGTGCGCCTCGCTGTGCTTCCAGGGGCCGCCGGCGTCGCCGTCGTGCGCGTCCCGGCCGCCGAGCAGCGTGCTCGTGTCGTAGGTGACCAGGTAGGCCGGGCCCTTGTAGGTGGTGGTCGTGGTGTGCTCGAACTCGTGCGCGGCGGAGCGGCCCGCCGCGTTCGACGGCGAGTTCGTGTAGCCCGTGATCGGCATCGCGGTGAACTGCTGGCCGGGCTGGTGCCCGGCGTAGCGGGCGCGGACGGTCGAGTCGTGGCCGGTGGCGGTCTCGGTGCCGTGGCCGGTGGCGCCGCTGGTCTTGCTGATGAAGCTGAGCTCGACCTTCTGCGGCGGACCGGAGATGCGCGGGTTGCTCAGCGCGGCGGAGATCTTCGCGTCGCCGAGGCGGTCCTCGGCGCCGAGCAGCCCGCCGCCCGCGTAGCGCTGCACCGGCGTCCGGTAGGTGCCGCTGGTGACGCCGTCCAGGTTCGTCGCGAGGCGTTCCCGCCCGGCGAACCGGTTCACCTGGTGCTGCGCGACGTGCCCGTGCTCGCCGAGGCCGCCGAGCAGCTCGCCGGTGATCTGCTTGCTCAGCCCGGAAGGCAGGTCCAGCGCGTGCACGGCGAAGTGGCCGGGCAGCGCGCCCGGACGCCAGCCCTCGGGGCGCCGCGGGGAGTCGTGGCGCACCTCGCGGAACGCGCCGTCGGCGTCGTCGCGGGCCGCGCGCGGGCCGCTGCTCGGCGCGAGCTTGCCGCCGGTGTAGGTGGTGGCCACGCCGCCGTCGACGATGCGCTGGTCGAGCACGCCGTCCTTGCCGGTCACGGTGATCCGGTAGTCCACCAGGTCCTGGTCGGAGCGCACGTCGGACGACTTCCAGCCGTGCCCGCGCCCGGTGCCCGAGGAGGATTCCAGCGTGGTCCGGGAGTCCTCCACCCGCTGCACGTGCTGTCCGTGCAGGTCGACGGTGCGGGTCGAGCCGTCCGACACGAGGCCGCCGCGCAGGCCACCGCCGCCGCCGAGCGCGGTGGCGGACTTCGCGCCGTCGCTGTGCTCGACGGTGTTCTTGCCGGTGAACTCGCCCTTGAGCGTCGTGCCCGGCACGTTGCGGCCGGTGCCGTTCTGGTCCACCGGCGCCGTGGGCCGGTCGAACGTGCCGTAGCCGGAGCCCGGCTCGTACGCCTGCTCGGCGCGCGGCACGGCCTCGATGAGCACGCCGACCAGGTCGTCGGGGCTGCCCGCGGTGGCGTGCGTGTCGCGGGTGAACATCAGCGACAGGCCGTCGCCGTTGAGGTCCGCCGAGCGGGTGGTGAAGCCCTGGTCGGAGACGAAGTCGGCGAGCACGGTCTCGTTGTCGGCGATGTGCGCCTTCGCGTCGGCGTCGCCGGAGCGCAGCACGCCCTCGGGCAGCATCTCGCGCAGCGCGCCGCCGACCGCGGCCACGTTGGGGAACACCGTCTCGGCCGCGCCGAGCACGGACCGCGCGGGCATCGGCTGCGTCGTCGTCGACGGCGAGACCGGCGCCGGTCCGGTGTCCGGCCGCCAGGTGGTGGCGCCGTCGGTGACCTGGTGCCGGTCGCTGTGCTGGCTGCCGTCGTCGAAGCGGACCCGCAGGTCGTAGGTCAGGTCGGTGCTGCGCCCGCCGAACGCGCCGCCCTTGCTCTCCCACACGTGGTCGGTGCGCAGCTCGTCGGCGGTGGCGGCGGTGTGGTTCTCGTGGCTGGACCGCTTGCCCTGCACGACGCCGCGCGCGTCGAGCCGCGTCCCGTCGGCGCCCTCGGCGGGTTCGGTCATGTTGTAGGTGAGCCGCAGCCGCCCGGTCATGTCCAGCGGCTGCTTGGCGGTGCTCTTGACGGACTGCTCGTCCTTGAGGCCCGTCTTGTGCGTCAGCTTGCCCTCGGGCTGCTTGCCGCCGTTCGACGGTTCGGTGGTCAGCGGGCGGCTCTCGCCGCGGTGCACCTGGAGGTCGATGTTCGCGGTGCGGGTGCGGCCGGAGTCGTCGCGGAAGGACACCGCCTCGGTGGTGGTGGCGCCGTCGAGCAGCGCGTCACCCCGGTGCGTGAGGTTGGTGCTGCCCAGCATGTCGTGCAGCGTGCCGCGCACCGAGCCGCCGATGCGGTCGGCCTGCCCGGCCCAGTCGGGGTGCCGGTCGAACAGCGCCGCCGCCTTCGCGAACAGCTCCGCGTCGCCGCGCAGGAAGGCCGAGCGCGGCCCGGTGTCCTGGTCGCCCCACTCGTCGGCCGGGCGCTGTTCGAGACCGCGCAGCGAGTCCGGCGTGCTCAGCGCCGCCCCGTCGGCCTGGTGGCCGGTGAGGTGCACGGGCGGCTGGTCGTTGCGGCGCACGGTGACGGCGTGGTGCAGGTCGTGGGTGCTGGCGGTGCGGTCGCCGGTCGGGTCGATGGAGGTGGCGTGCTGGAGCTCTTCGCTGCTGCCCGCCTTCCACTTCGCCTGCGGCGTCAGGCCCTTCACGTTCACGGCCGGGTTGATCGTGACGCCGTGCGGAGTGGGCAGTCCGGCGCGGGTGCCGAACCCGCTGCCGGGGCCGCCGGGCAGTCCGACGCCGCGCTTGGTCTTGCCGTAGCCGCCGGACCCGTTGTCGATCTTGTTGTCGCCCGCGTCAGGCATCCGGGTGGTGTCGGTTTCGCCGCCGCTGCGGTCGGCGGGCCGGGCGTGCGCGGTGAGCTCCACCGCGTCCGCGCCGATCCCCGACGTGAGTGTGAGCCCCTCGCCGTTGAGCGCCGTGAAGTCGTTCGTCAGCTCCTGGTCGGACAGGCCGTGCAGCAGCTGCTCGATCCGCTGCGCGGGCACTCCCGCCTGCTCCAGCGCCCGGCGGGCGTCGGCGCGCAGGGCGTCGCCGTTGA
Organism: Saccharopolyspora sp. NPDC002578; assembly: GCF_053592695.1. Classification (NCBI taxonomy): domain Bacteria; kingdom Bacillati; phylum Actinomycetota; class Actinomycetes; order Pseudonocardiales; family Pseudonocardiaceae; genus Saccharopolyspora; species Saccharopolyspora sp. NPDC002578. The sequence goes on from NZ_JBSFWJ010000058.1 coordinate 18,115, forward strand.
TCTCGTCGGCGCGCACGGCGTTGCGGTCGAGCAGGTCGCGGACCTGCTGGGTGCGTTCGGTGACCGGGCCGAGCTCGGGGGCGCGGGTCGGGTCGTCGCCCTGGACGTGGCGGTCGGCGGCGGCCGGGTCGTCGTGCATGTCGATGACGGCGTCCCCGGTGCGCGGCGGACCGGCGGCGACCTCGGTGTCCGAAGTGGACTCCAGCAGCGGGGTGGTCTCGTCGTCGAGGGATTCGCGGGCGTCGACGAAGACGTCCTCCTCGTCGCGCGCGGGGGACTCCTCCCGACGCGTCGGGGCAGCGACGTCCTGGCCGCGGTCGGCGGTGCCCTGGGGCTCGGCGGGCCGCCGGTCGCCGGTGCCCTCGGGCGCGGGGTTCCGCTCGCCGCCGGTGTCCTGGCGCTCGTCGGCGCGCGCGTCCGTCGCGGAGTCGGAGTGCTGCTCGGCGGCGTCGCGACCGCTGCCCGCGGTGTCGCCGGGCTGCTGCGCGGTGTCCGCGGTCCCCTCCGGGTAGCGGGTCTCCGGGTGCTGGCGCACCTGCTCGCCGGTGCGGTAGCTGGCCCAGCCCGCGTTGTTCGCGACCGACACGTTCGGCTTGCGGTCCGAGTCGTAGGTGAGCTCGACCTTGTCCAGCGCGGCGTGCCCGGTGTTGCGGATGCCGAAGTGCGCCAGCGCCTCGGACAGCCTGGTCAGGTTCGCCCCGGCGGCGGTGCGGCAGACCAGGTGCACCAGCGACCCCTCCGGGTTGCGCCCGTACATCGCCTGGAAGTCCGCGTTGTTGACCAGGACCCGCGCGTAGACCTCGGGAGACACGTCGATCACGGTGTGCTTGCCGTGCTCGTCGAGGTCGATCTGGAACGCCTTCGTGTTCCCGTGCGTGGTCAGGAAGTTCGGCTCGACACCCTTCGCGTAGTCCTCCTGCCACGGGGCGGGCGCCTTGCGGTCCGGGGTGTTCTGCGCGAACGGGACCTTGTCCTCGCCGGACTTGGTGCGCAGGACGTCGGTGATCGGATCGAGCTCGGCCGACCACGTCTTGTCGAGCCCGCGGTCCTGGGTCTTCGCGGCGAGCGTGACGCCGATGTTCCGGCCGTCCTTGAGCATCGCGTCCGAGCTGACGTGGTGCGCGTGGAACTTCTTCACGGTGTTGGCGCCGTCGCGCACCACTCCGGTGAGCCGTTCCTCGGTGCCGCGCGGAATCCGGGAGTCGGGCAGGTGCTGCTCGAACCACTTGATGGTCCGCACGTCCTGCTTGGCGTACGAGGAGCGCGGGCCGGGGTTGGAGCTGCCCGCGGCTTCCCAACCGGCGTTGTCGTGCACGCCGATCGTGAGCTTGTCGCCGGCGCCCGTCGTCGACAGGTCGCCGCGCGGCGCGAAGGTGACGGGGTTGAGCCCCCGGTCGACCATCGAGTTGTGGAACGGCGCGCTCGCCGACCCGTTCGCGGAGTTCCCGGACAGCAGCACGAAGTGGTGCTTGCGGCCCGGCTCGGCGAAGTCCCGGAACGCGATCCCGTCGCGGACCACGGCGCCGTAGGTGTCGCCGCCGACCCGCACCGAACGCCCGTCGTGCAGCGGCAGCGTGAAGCCGTCCCGGTGCGCGTCGGCCTCCAGGAACAGCCGGCGCACGTTCGCGTCGCGGTAGCCGCTGTTCCACGCCGAGGAGTGCTCGGTGGCGGGGCGGTGCGGCGCGGCGGTGGCCTGCTCGGTGCTCTCGCCCGGCAGGGTCCGGATGATGCGGCCGTGGTCGCCGTCGGCCATCCAGCGGGCGGTGTCGGTGGTCTCGCGGGTGTAGGAGACACCGATGTCGCCGTCCCTGCTGCGCACGACGCGGTTCACCACGTCGTTCGAGGTGAACGTGACGGTGTTGCCGTGCTCGTCCACACCGGTCAGTCGCAGCGGGGTGACGTTCGCCGGGTCGATCTGCAGCGGGGTCTGCGCGGCGAACGGGTCGATCGGCGGGAGCGCGCTGCGCATCGGGCCGGAGTTCCACAGGTCCTCGGGCGACGGTGAGCGCTCCGGAGCGCCGTCGCCGGGAGCCCGCGTGCGCGGTGCCGCCGGGTCGGCGCTGCTGGTCGCCAGCGCGGGGCGCGGCGGCGTGGTGGTCTCGCTGCGCGGCTGCGGCCGGTGCTCGGCGGGCGCTTCGGTCGTGGACTGCTCGGGCCGGGCGTTCGGCTCGGGTTCGCCGGTGCGCTGGGCGGGCGAGGTCGTCTCGGCGGGGCGGGTGCTCGGCGCCGGGTCGGTGCGGGTCTCGGGCACGGGAGTCGGGCTCGGCTCGGCGGGGTCGAGGAACCCGGCGAGCGCGGACTGCGGCTCCGGCGACAGGAACGCCGCCAGCGGGGAGGACGGCGTGGTGTCCTCGACGACCGGTGCCGGTTCGCGCGGCGCGTCGGCGACGTCCTGCTGCTCGGCGGTGCGGTCGGCTTCCTGGAACTCGGCGTCCGAGCGCTCGGCGTCGGTGTGGGGGTTGCCCAGGTCGTCGAACGCGGGCCCGTCGGCCAGGTTCGTGTCCGCGCGGAGGTAGGCGTCCGGGTCGAACGAGTCCGGCAGCGGACGCTGGTTCGCGGCCGGTTCGGTGCTGCGGTCCCAGCTCGTCTCGTCGAGGTCGAAGAACCCGTCGGAATCCCGCGGGACCTCGGCCGGTTCCGCCGACCGCGTGGACGGCTCGGTGCGTCGGGAGGCCTCGCCGCCCTGGCGCTGCGCCTCGCGGGCGGCCATCGCCTCGCGGACGCGGGCCTTGACCTCCGCCGTGCGGTTCTGCTCGACGATGTTGTCCTGGCTGCGCCGCACGATGAGGTCGGTCATCGACATGTCCGGCGGAATGCGCAGCCTGCCCGGCTCGGGGTACTGGAAGGCGTTCGCGGTGGTGGCGACCACGACTGCCCGGCCCTTCGGGGCCATCGCCCCGTTGGGCGCCGTCGCCCACGGGTTCTTCGCGTGGTCGGCGTCGATCAGCTGCTGGATCCTGCCCGGCTCACCGGAGTAGATGGTCACCGACGACGGATCGCGCGGGTTGAGCCCGGTCTCGGCGTCCGGGCTGAGCTTCATCCGCCCCAGCCACGCCTCCACGGACTGCGGCCCGTCACCGGTCGCCGGGTCCAGCACCATCGGGCGCGACTTGCCGCCCCCGATGTCGACGCGGACCACGGGTGCGACGTGGTAGGACCACTGCACCGAGTTCGGCTTGCCCGGCTTCGACCCCGTCGCGTTCGGCGTGGTCAGCCACAGCGGCGGATCCCAGCGGCCCACCAGGATCTTGCTCGGGCTCGCACCCATCTTCATCAGGTCCAGCGACCACAGGTGCGCGCGCAGGTCGCAGCCGAACTCGGGGTGGTCGGTGCGGATCGGGACCGTGCCGTGGACGTGGCTCTCGAAGGTCGTGTCCTTGAGCGCCTCGTGCCACTGCGCGGCCTGCTCCAGCGTCGCCACCGGGTACAGCACGTTGCCCATGACCCGGTCGATCTCGGCCTTCTGCTCCGGACCGCCGAGTTCGTTGAGGTCGTCGAACAGGCTGCGGGAGAACTGCTCGGAGTAGGAGTTGCCCACGGCGTGGAGCCCGCGCCAGTCGCGCTGCAGCACGTCCATGTGCCGCATCGCGCCGTCGAAGTGCCGCTGCCGCACGGCGGGGTCGGTCGCGGCCAGCCCGGCGGCGACGTCGTCGTGCGCCTTGGCGGCGAAGGACATCACCGCGGGCAGCTGCCACGGGTACGACTCGGTCTTCGGGATGACGGGCGTCGTCGTCGACGGCGCCACCGACTCGGGCTGCTGCTCGCGGGACAGGTCGATCCGGTCGACGCCCTCGGTGAGCCCGGCCTGCTCGGTCGAGCGGTCCGGCGTGGCCGCGGCGTCCTGCTCGCGGGCCGCCGCGGTGCGCTCCGGGCTCGCGGTGTCGGCGGTCCGCTCGGAGTCGGTGTGCTGCTCGGTCCGGGTCGTGTCGGCGGACTCACCGGTGCGCGCGGGCTGCTCGGCGCGCTGCGGTTCGGGAGTGCCGGTCCGCTCCTGCGCGGCCGGGGTGGCGTCGGCGTCCTGCGTACGCGCGGAGTCGCCGGAGCGCTCGGCCTGCGCCTGCTCCTGATCCGCGCGCGCCTGGTCACCGGAGTCCTCGGCCCGGTCCTGGGCCCGCTGGGAGCCCTCGGTCGGCTCCTGGGAGCGGCGGGAGTCTTCGGCCTGCTGTCGGGTCCGCTGAGAGTCCTCGCTCCGGTCCTGGGGCCGCTGGGATTCCTCGGTCGGCTCCTGGGTGCGGCGGGAGTCTTCGGTCCGCTCTTGCGTCCTGTCGGAGTCCTCGGCCCGGTCCTGGGTCCGCTGGGATTCCTCGGTCCGTTGGGCGTCGCCGGTGCGGGAGTCGCCGTCCTGGTCCGCGCGCCGCGCCGAAGCGTCCACATCGGACTGTTCCCGCGCCGGGGTGGCCGAGTCGCCCTCGGCGGGCCGCTGCGGCGGGGCGTCGGGCCGCGCCGGGCTTCCGTCGTTCGCCCGCGCCTCGTCGTTCGCCCGTTGCGCGTCGCGGGCCGCCATCGCCTCGCGGACGCGCGCCTTCACCTCGGCGGAGCGGTTGTGCTCGACGATGGAGTCCTGGTGGCGGCGCACGATGCCGTCGGTGATGCCCAGTTCCGGCGGGATGCGCACCTTGCCCGGCTCCGGGAACTGCAGGGCGTTGACGCCGGTGAAGGCCACCAGCGCGCGGCCCTTCGGCAGCAGCGTGCCGTCCGGGGCCTCCGTCCACGGGTGGGTCTGGGCGTCCGCGTCGATGTCGCGCTGCACGTTCGCGACGTCGGTGTAGATGCTGTTGCGGCCGTCGCGCGGGTCCACGCCGATCTGCGCGAGCCACTGCGGGACGCTCTGCGGTCGCGCGCTCAGCGTCGGGTCCAGCACCACGGGGCGCGCCTGGCCGTTGCCCAGGTCCATCCGCACCACCGGCGCCACGTGGAACGCCCAGCCCACGGTGCCCGGCTTGCCCGGCTTGGAGCCGTTCGCGTGCTCCGAGGTCATCACCAGCGGCGGGTCCCAGCGGCCGACGAAGATCTTGCTGGGCATCGCGCCCTGCTTGAGCAGTTCCAGCGACCACAGGTGGGCGCGCAGGTCGGCGCCGGTGTCCGGGTGGTCGGTGCGGATCGGCACGGTGCCGTGCTCGTGGCTCTCGAACGTCGTGTTCTTCAGGGCCTCGTGCCACTGCGCGACCTGCGCCTGGCTCGCGACCGGGTACAGGACCTCGCCCATCGCGTGATCCACTTCGGCCTTGCGCTCGGGGCCGCCGAGCTCGGCGAGGTCCGCCGCCAGGTTCGTGCCGAACCGGTCCTGGTAGGAGCTGGTGACCGCGCGCAGCCCGCGCCAGTCCCGGTCGAGGGTGCGCAGGTGCTCCAGCGCGCCGTCGAAGTGGGTGCGGCGCGCGGCGGGGTCGGTTTCGGCGAGTCCGTCGCGCACGCTGTCGTGCGCCTTGTCGGCGAACGCCACGACACCGGGCAGCGTGGCCGGGTCGACCTGCGAGCCCGGCGGGACCGCGGTGGACAGCGGGGTCGCGGGCTCGTCGGTGCCCCGCGACCGCGGCGCCGCCGCGCCCCGGTGGTCGGTGTCGTTGTCGAAGGTGTCGCGGGCGTCGAAGAACTCGTCGCCGGTGGAGTCGAACCGCTCCTGGGCGTCGAAGTACTCGGTGCCGGAATCCTCGCGCACCGAACCGGAATCGTCGCGGACGGAACCGGAATCGTCGCGGACGGAACCGGAATCGTCCCGCACGACACCGGGGTCGTCGCGCACGACACCGGATTCGAGGTCGGCGAGCTCGTCGAAGAACTCCTGCTCGGAATCCCGCCGGGTGCGGGTGGAGGAGGCGTCGTCCGGCTCGGGGCTGGTGGAGCGCTCCGAGTCGGCGTCGTAGCCGCTGTCGTCCGGGGTGAACGGCCGCTGCACGCTCTCGCCGGAACGCAGCGAGGAACCGTCGTCGGTGGTCGTCCACTCCGAGTCCGTGCGTTCGACGGAGGAATCCCGCGTCCGCTGCGAGGAGTCGCGGCTGCTGCGGTCGGACGGCTGCGAGGAGGACTCGTCGTCGGTGGTGACCCAGTCCGACGAGCGGTCGGTGGTGACCCAGTCCGACGAGCGGTCCGTGCCGGTCCCGGACTCGTCGTCGGTGGAGCGCGACGTGGTCGAGCCGTCCTCGGTGGTGGTCCACTCGGAGCTGGAGTCGCGGTCGGACTCGCTGGAACTCTTGCGGGAGCTCGTGCTGGAGCTGCCGTCCTGCTCGCTGGAGCTCTTGTCCGAGCTCTTCCCGGAACCGGAGCTCTCCGACCCGCTCGACTCGTCCTCGGTCGTCGCCCACTGCGAGGAGCCGTCCTCGCTCGACTCGGAGGAGGAGTCGTCGTCGCGCCGCGGCGGTTCGAGGCCCATGGCGCGCAGGCCGTCGGCGTCGGTGCGGACGTAGACGGTGTCCCGCGCGGTGCGCGGCCCGTCGCCGTGGGTGGAGTCCTGGTACTCGGGCGTGATCTTCCAGTTCGCCCGCGCGGTGACCAGGTAGGTCTGCCCGTCGGAGGTCTTCCAGTCCTCGGACTGCTTGCCCTCGTACTCGGCCTTCTCGCCGCGCTGCCAGTCCAGCGTCGGGCCCTTCACCCCGACCTGCAGCGCGTTGCGCGCGTTGACGCCGGGGATCCAGGAGCCGTTGTCCTTCGGGGTGGGGAACAGCGTCAGCGGTGCTCGCCCGTCCGGCGTGCTCCACGTCGGGCCGAGGACGCTCTCGTCCTTGCCGGTGCTCTTCTTGATCTCGTCGAGCACGATTTCCTTGCCGTGGCGCGGTGGTTCGCCGACCGGCCGGACGTGCGCGTCCTCCAGGCTCTCTACCTGGAAGGTGAGCGACTTCAACGGGTTCCCGTGCCCGTAGCCCGCGCTGTAGTGGCTGTCGTGGTCGAGGCCGCCGATGCGGTAGCCGTCGCCCATCGCCTCCGGCAGGTGCGTGGACAGCGCGCCCGCGGCGACGCCGGTGTTGACGGTCTGGCGCGTCCAGGTGGCCTCGTGCGGCACCTGGTACCGGGCCTGCGAGCCGGCCGGTTCGCCCGTGCGCACGCCGTCGAGGATGTCGTCGACGACGTTGCCGACCTCGCCGGAGCGGGCCGTGGAGTGGTGCACCGCGGGCAGCTCGGTGATCGGGTCGTGCTCGGTGTGCGTGCCGGCGCCGATCTCGTCGACCGGGACGCGGGTGTGCACCGCGTCGGTCATGGTGCCCAGGTGGTGCGTGGTCGGTTCCGCACCGGAGGCCAGCCAGCCCGCGAGCCCGAAGGTCAGCGTGCGCGGCATCCGGGCGGCGTGCGCCGTCTTGGTGACCGTCAGGTCCAGGTCGAGGTCGTGGGCGTAGCGCGCCATGTCCCCGCTGGAGTGGTACGTGCGGGACGTCTCGGTGCTGGAGCCCTCGGTGCGGGTGTGCTCGGAGGTCCCGGTGATGCTCGTGGAGGTGGCGAACCCGGGCTGGCGGACCGTCAGGTGATCCGGCCAGGTCGGGAGGCTGACCATGAGCGAACCGTTGTGCTTGCGGGTGGTCTTGACGGTGTGCTCGGTGCCGCTGGTGGCCTTCGAGGTGTGCTCGTCGGACCAGCCCTGCTCCACGCCGTCGAGGCGGCCGACCGAGGACCGCCCGGACAGGTTCAGCGACAGGTCGTAGGAACCGAACGGGCCCTTGACCGTGGTGGACCACGTCTTGCCCGGCCCGCGCAGGTCGGAGTACAGCCCGCTCATGCCGCGCGGGGAGATGTCCGAGGAGATCTCGTGCAGCAGCTGGTCGCGGGCGCGCTGCTCGCTGCTGCCGAACACGAGCTGCTCGGCGCGGCCGATCGTCTGGGCGGCGATCGAGTCGTAGAACCGGCGCAGCACGCCCGGCGGGACCTGGTCGGCGGGCACGCCGTCGAGGGCCTGCTTGACGCCCTGCAGCAGCCGGTCGGTGACCTCCGGGCGGAAGCGCGCGGGGGCGTTGTCGTCGTTGCCGTACCGGGCGGGGGGCTCGGGAGCGGTCTCGGGCGTCCGGGAGCTCTCCGCGACGTCCTCGGCGTCGCGCGCGGGCAGCTTGCCGCGCGCCTTCTCGGACAGCTCGTTGTCGGCGGCCCGGTCCTGCTTCGACCCTTCCGCGTCGCGGGCGTCCTCGCGCGGCCGGCCGGTCTCGGTGTCGCGGGCGGTGGACTCGTCCTGCGCGCGCAGCTCGGCGACTCGCTCCGGCGGGAGCCCCACCTGGTCGATCTCGCTCTTGGGCACCCACACCTGCACCGACTCCTGGCGGTGCGCTTCGGCGTGCTTCCAGCCGCCGGCCGAATAGCCGTCGTAGGCGGCCGCCCCGGTGTGCTGCACGTCCCGGCCGCCGAGCAGCGTCGTGCTGTCGAAGGTGACGAGGTAGGCGGGGCCGCGGTACTTCGTCTTCGTGGTGTTCTCGAAGCCGCTCGTGACCGAGTCGCCGACGTTCTCCCCGCGGCCGTGCGAGTAGCCGCCGTTGACGCCGGTCCACACCCGGTCGTGCGGCACGAACGTCGGTGCCAGCGCGGCGTTGGCGCTCCAGCCGGAGGTGTCCCTGCTGTTGCCGTGGCCGGTGGAGCCGCTGGTGGTGTCGGTGAAGGTGAGCGTGACCTGCTGCGCGGGCGCGTCGACCCGCGGGTTGCTCAGCGCCAGGTTCATGCGGGCGTCGCCGAGGCGGTCTTGGAAGCCGAGGTATTCGCCTTCGCCGTAGCGGTGCACGGGGGTGCCGTAGGTGCCGGTGGTGGCGCGGTCGAGGTTGGCGGCGACGTTGTCGTGGCTGCTGAAGGTGTGCAGCTGGTGGGCGGCGATGTGGCCGTTGTCGCCGAACTCGCCCAGCAGGTTGCGGCCGATCTCGTTGCCGGTGCCCTGTGGCAGGTCGAGGCCGTGCACCGCGAAGTGGTCCGGCAGCTGTCCGGGCTGCCAGCCCGCCGGGCGGCGCGGGGCGTCCCGGTCGACGGAGGTGAAGCCGCTGTCGCCCGCTTCGCGGCCGGTGAACTTCGTGGTGCCGCCGGTCTCGCTGATCGCGTGCCCGCCGGTCACGAAGTGCGGCTGCCCGGCGCCGTCCTTGTCGAACACGGTGATCTTGTAGTCGACGGCGCGGGTGTGCTCGCGGGTGCCGGGCGTGGTCTTCCAGCCCTGGCTGTGCTCCTGGCCGGTCGAGGATTCCAGCGTGTGCCCGGTGGACTTGACGTGCCCGTCGGCGCCGAAGGTGCCTTCCAGGGTGCGCGGCGCGTCCGCGGTGGAGCCGAAGCCGCCGCGCAGCGTCGCGCTGCCGCCGAAGCCGTTGTCGAACTTCACGGAGTCCTTGTGCGCCGTGGTGGTGCTCGTCTTCGACTCGCCGCGCAGGATCGAGTCGGAGGCGTACTCACCGCCGTCGCGCGTCGCGCCGCTGCGATCGGAAGGCCCGGCCTGGCCGGCGTCCTCGGTGCGCGGCACCGTCTCGATCAGCACCCGCACCACGTCGTCCGGTGAGGCCGTGCCGGCGTGCTCGCCCCGGTGCAGCAGGAACGACATGCCGTCGCCGTTGAGGTCGGCGGAGTGCGAGGTGAACCCGGAGTCGGAGACGAGGTCGTTGAGCAGCGCCTCGTTCGCGGCGGTGTAGCGGTTCTCGCTCAGCCACGGCGCGCCCGCGTGCCGCGCCTGGTCCGGCAGGTGCCGGCTCGCGCCGCCCTCGGTGCCGAGGACCCCGTCCGGCAGCGCCGAGCGCAGCGCGGTCTGCACGTCGTCGACGCGGGTGAACCGGGTCGCCGCGCCGCCGAGCACCTTCTGCGGCTCGAAGGCGAGGCTCGGGTCGGCGTTGTCGTCGTGCGCGGGCCGGGCGCCTTCCTCGATGGTCCACGTCGTGGCGTGCCCGTCGACGGGGCGGCCGAGGCGTTCGCCGTGCGCGCCGTCGGTGGTCCCCCGGTGGTGGTCGTCGAAGAACACCTCGACGTCGAAGATCATGCCGGTGTCGCGGCCCTGCAGCGTGCGGCTCTCGCTGCGGAAGGTGTTGCTGGCCGTGCCTTCGGTGTGCGTGGTTGTGTGCTCGTCGCTCGCGCTGCGGGACGCGTGGCCCTCGGGGCGGAGGTCGAAGCGGTCGCCGAACGACCAGCTGTCCTTGCCCGGTTGGGTCGGGTCCTCGCGCGTGCTCCAGTGCATGCCGCCCGCGCCCATGCCGGAGAGCCCGAGGGACTGCTTGGCGCCGGAGGTGTTGACGTGCTCGGTCTTGCGGCCGATGTCCTGCTCGACGACCTTCGAAGGCCGCCGGTCGGCAGCGGCGAAGTCGCGGCGGTCGACCCCGTCGCCGGTCCGGTCGCCGGTGGTGCCGTCGCCGCGGTCCGTGCCGGAGGCGGTCGGGTCGGTGCCGGTCGGGTCGGTGTCGGACTCGTCGCGCGGCAGCTGCGCGCGGAAACCGTGCGATTCGCCCGGTGTCGCGGTGATCTCCACCCGGGCGGTGTGCTCACCGGCCGTGTCGTGGAACTTCACCGTGCGCACCATCTTGCCGCCGTCGAGCAGCTTCTCGCCCTCGCGGGAGAGCGTGGCGTCGTCGACGAGGTCACCGAGGTCCGCGCGCAGCTCCGAACCGAGCACGTCGGACTGGCCGCGCCAGCTCGGGTGCCGGTCCAGGACTTCCTTCACGCCGTCGAACAGCCCTTGGCCGCCGTGCAGCGAGATCGCGCGCGGTCGCCGCTCCGGCTGCCCGGTGGCGTCGAACTCGTTGCTGCGGATGTCGCGCAGGATCTCCGGGGTGCTGAGCTTCGTGCCGCCCTGCTGCTGCCCGGTGGCGCGGGACTGCCGGCCGTCGCCGGTGCGGACGGTGACGTCGTGGCGCAGGTCGTGGGTGCTGGAGCGCCACTGGTTCTCCGGCGTCACCGTCGCCGACTTCGGCAGTTCCGAGGACACCCCGGTGGTCTCGCTGGGCTGCGAGGTCAAGCCCTTGATGCCGAAGCCCAGCTCCAGCGAGCGGAAGAAGTTGCCGGTGCCCAGCGGGATCATCCCGTTGAACGACAGCGAGCCGTCGCGGGCGGGCGTCGCCGAGACCTCGTGCGAGGACTTCCCGGTGCTGCCGTCGTAGGCCTTGAGCGAGGCCAGCACCGGGTTGCGCGGCGCCGTCGCGCCGGGCGCGGCGGGGGTCGCGGAGGTGTCATCGCCGGGCCGGGCGCGGGCGACGATCTCGATGGCGTCGCGGCCGTGGCCGTCGCTGAGCACGACGCCGCGGCTGCCGTTGAGGCTCACCCAGTTGTCCTCGAGGGTGATGTCGGACAGCCCGTGCAGCATCCGGTCGCGACGGACCTGCGGGATGCCGAGGTTGGTGAGCAGCCGCCGCGCGTCCTCGCGCAGCGCGGTGCCGTCCACCGAGTCGGCCTTGACGGCTCCGATCCGGCGCAGGTCGCGCACGTGGTCGGTGCGCGGGTCGCCGGGCTGGTCGAGGAATTCCCGCGCCGCCCGGTCTTCGGCCGAGGTGACCGCGTCGGAGTTCTCGGACCGCGTGGACTCCAGCTCGAAGGTCTCGCCGTCGCCTTCGAGGCCGGGGCCGCGGTCGGTGGCGACCGGGTCGTCGGGGAACGCGCCGGGCGGGCGCGGGTCGGACTGCTCGTGCTGGGCGAGGATCCCGCCGGATTCCAGCTCGTCGGCCAGCTCGAAGGCGCGCCGCCCGGAGCTCTCCGCGCCGGTGTCGTCCAGGGCGGTGCGCGGCGCCGCGGAGCCGCGGTGCTCGATGCCGTTGTCGACGGTGGTGCCCGCGTCGACGAACTCGTCGCCGGTGGTGTCGTCGAGCGTTTCGCGCGCGTCGAAGAACTCGCCGTCGCTGTCGTCGTCGAGCCGCTCGCGGGCGTCGAAGAACTCCCCGTCGGAGCTCTCGGTGTCGGAGTCGCGGGTGCCGTCGCGGGCCGGGTCCTCGACCAGCACCTCGCCGTCGCGGGCGGGGGAGGTGCCGCGCGAGTCGGGTCCGCGGTCCTCGGAACGCGTCGAGCGCGAGTCGGACCGGACCGTGCCGTTCTGCTCACCGCCGCGGGACGTCCCGTCGCCGTCGCGCGCGGTCTCGCCACCGTCGCGGACCGTTTCCCCGCCGTCGCGGACGCTCTCGCTGTCGCGGGCGACTTCGTCGGTGTCGCGGGAGGTCTGCTCGTCGCTGCGGCTGTTCTCGGCGTCGCGCGTGTTCTCTTCGCTCCGGCGGGAGGATTCCTCGCCCTCGCGAGCGATCTCCTCGACGCTGCGGGTGTTCTGGTCGTTCTCGCGGGAGGTCTGCTCGTCGCTGCGGGTGTCCTCGGCGTCGCGCGTGTTCTCTTCGCTCTTGCGGGAGGTTTCTTCGCCGCCGCGAGCGGTTTCCTCGGTGCTGCGGGTGGTCTCCTCGCCGGTGCGGCCGGTGCCGTCGCCGTCGCGGTCGGCCGAGAGCTCGGTGTGCACCGAGGACGCGTCGTCGTCCAGGTGCGGCGGTTCGAGGCCCATGGCGCGCAGGCCGTCGGCGTCGGTGCGGACGTAGACGGTGTCCCGCGCGGTGCGCGGCCCGTCGCCGTGGGTGGCGTCCCGGTACTCGGGCGTGATCTTCCAGTTGGCGTCCGCCGTGACCAGGTACGTCTCGCCCTTGGAGGTCTTCCAGGTCTCGGATTGCTTGCCCTCGTAGTCGTTGTGGGATTTGTGCTTCCACTCCAGCGACGGGGCGTTGAGACCGGCGGTCGGCGCGGTCCGCACGTTCACGCCGGGCTCCCAGCTGCCCTGGGCGTGCTGGGTGGGGAAGATCGTCAGCGGCACCCGGATGTTCGGCGCGCGCCAGCTCGGCCCGGACTTGTGCTCTTCCTTGCCGGTGCTCTTCTTGATCTCGTCGAGCGTGATCTCCTTGCCGGGGGAGGGCTCCCCGACGGGCTGCACGTGCGCGTTCTCCAGGCTCTCGACCTGGAAGTTGAGGGACTTCAACGGGTTCCCGTGCCCGTAGCCCGCGCTGTAGTGGTTGTCGTGGTCGAGCCCGCCGATGCGGTAGCCGTCGCCCATCGCGGCGGGCAGGTTCGCCGACAACGCGGCGCTGGAGGCCCCGGTGTTGACGGTCTGCCGGGTCCAGGTCGCCTCGCGCGGCACTTCGTGGCGGGTCCGGGTGGACGGCTCACCGGGCTGCACGCCGTCGAGGATGTCGTCGACCACGCCGCCGACGTTGCGCGAGTTCGCCACCGAGTGGTGGTTCTCCGGCAGCGTCGAGATCGGGTCGTGCGGAGTGTGCGTACCGGCGCCGAGATCCCGCAGCGGCACGTACGAGTTGACCGCGTCCGGGATGGTGCCCAGCGCGTGCGTGCTCGGCGACCCGCCGGACGCCGCCCAGCCGAGCAGGCCGAAGGTCAGCGTGCGCGGCGCGCGCCCGGCGTGGGCCGTCTTGTTGACGGTCAGGTCCAGGTCCAGGTCGCGGGTGTAGCGCGCCGCGTCGCCCGAGGTGGTGTGCGAGCGCGTCGTCTCGGTGACGTCGCCGGTGACCTGCTTGCTCTCCGAGGAGAAGCTGAGGCCGGTGCCCGTCGCCCAGCCGGGACCGCGCATCGTCGTGTGGTCCGGGAAGGTCGGGATGCTGACGCCCGCGGCGAGATCATGGGTGCGCTTCGCGGTGGCGGAGTGCTCCTCGGTGATCTTCGTCTTGGTGGTGTGCTCGTTGGACCAGCCCTGCTCGATCCCGGTGAGCCGGCCCGTGGACGGCGTGCCCTTGAGGTTCAGCGAGACGTCGTAGGAGCCCAGCGGCCCGCGCACGGTGGTGGACCAGGTCTTGCCCGGCCCGTTCAGGTCGGCGTAGAGGCCCTGCAGGCCGCGCGGCGAGATGTCTCCGGTGATGTCGGCGAGCAGCTGCTCCCTGGCCAGCCGGTCGCTCTTGCCGAACGCGGCCTTGCTGATGCCTTCGAGGGTGTGCTCGTAGGCGGAGCGCAGGTTGTGACCGATGGTCTCGTTGGTGATGGCCTCGTAGAACCGGCGCAGCACGTTCGGCGGCACTTCGGCGGGCGGCACCAGGTCGAGGGCCTGCTTCACGCCGTCCAGCAGCCGGGTCGTGACCTCGGGGGAGAAGCTGGTCGGGTTGTGCTCGTCGATCTGCGGTCGACTCTGCGGCGCCCGGTTCTGCGTCGAGTCCGAATCCTGCTCGACGGGGCGTTCCGGCTCCTTGCCCTTGTCGCGGGACGGTTCGGCGCGGTCCTCGGAGCGCTGGTCCTCCGCGCGCTGACCGTCTCGCGAGGTCTCGCCGACGTCGGAACGCTCCGGGGACTCGAAGGCGACGCGCTTGCCCTTCGCGTCCGTCGACCGGCCCTGGTTCTCCGGCGGGGTGTTCTCGGCGGCGGGGTCCTTGACGGCGGAATCCTCGGCCGCGTTCTCGGTGCCCGCGGTGTCGGAGTCCTTCGAACCGGTGCCGTCGTCCTGCGCGCGCAGTTCCGCGACGCGCTCCGGCGGCAGCCCCACCTGGTCGATCTCGCTCTTGGGCACCCACACCTGCACCGAATTGCCGTGGTGCGCCTGGGAATGCTGCCAGTCGCCGATGCCGTTTCCGTCGTAGGCGTTGACGCCGACGTGGTCGACGTCGCGTCCGCTGAGCAGCATCGTGCTGTCGTATGTGACGAGGTAGGCGGGGCCGCGGTACTTGCGGGTCGTGGTCTGCTCGAACTCCGACTTCACCGAGTCGCCCTCGACGCCGCCGCGGGCGTAGGAGTAGCCGCCCTGCGGACCCGCCCACACCCGCTGGTGCGGCACCACGGTCAGGGCGGCGCCCGCGTTCCCGCTGTGCTGCGTGACGGTGTCGGCGCCGTGGCCGGTGGATCCGGTCGTCTTGTCGGTGAAGGTCAGCGTCACGTTCTCCGCCGGCGCCCCGACGCGCGGGTTGCTCAGCGCCAGCTGCATGCGCGCATCGCCGAGCCGGTCCTTGAAGCCGAGGAACTCACCTTCGCCGTAGCGGTGGACGGGGGTGCCGTAGGTGCCGGTGGTGGCGCGGTCGAGGTTGGCGGCGACGTTGTCGTGGCTGCTGAAGGTGTGCAGCTGGTGGTCGGCGATGTGGGCGTTGTCGCCGAAGTCCCCGAGGTCCTCCCGCAGCCGGGAACCGGCGCCCTCCGGGAGGTCCAGGCCGTGCACCACGAAGTGGTGCGGCAGCTGCCCGGCCTGCCACTCCGCCGGGCGCTGCGGCGCGTCGTGGTCGACGCGTTCGAAACCGCCGTCGAGGGCGAGCGGGTCCCGTCCGGTGAAGTGGGTGCGCCCACCGGTCTCGGTGGTGACCTGGGCGTCTTCGACGGTGCGCGTCGTCGGGGAGTCCGCCCCGAACACGGTGATCTTGTAGTCGACGCCGCGGGAGTGTTCCTGGGTGCCGGAGTGCGCCTTCCAGCCCTGGCCGTGCTCGTGGCCGGTGGAGGACTCCAGCGCGGTCTGCTTCCCGCCGAACTTGTGATCGGTGCCCGCGTTGCCCTCCAACGCCCGCACCGTCTGCGTGGAACCGAAACCGCCACGACCGGTGACGCCCCAGCCGGCGGTGTTGTGCGAGGTCACGGTGTCGCTGTGCGCGGTCTTGCTGGTCGTCGAGGACTCACCGCGCAGCGTCGTGTCCGACCCGGGCAGGCTGCGCGTACCGCCGTCCTCGCGGGGCACCGCCTCGATCAGCACTCGCACCAGGTCGTTCGGTGAGGCCGTGCCCGCGTGCACGTCGCGGGTCAGCAGGAACGACATGCCGTCGCCGTTGAGGTCCGCCGAGTGCGTGGTGAAGCCGGAGTCGGACACCAGCTCGTGGACCAGCGACTCGTTGGCGGTGACGTGCGGCTTGTCGCCCAGCACGTTGCCGACGGCGTGCAGCACCGCGTTCGGCATGTGCCCGCGCCAGCCCGCGCCGTCCTTGCTGAGCACCCCGTCGGGAAGCATCTCGCGCAGTTGCTGGGAGACCTCGTCGACCCGGGTGAACCGGGATTCCGCCGCGCCCAGCACCTTCTGCGGCGCGAACGCCACGTCGGACGAGTTCCGCCCGCTGCTCGCGGGGGTCCCGTCGCTTTCGACGGTGAAGGTGGTCGCGCTGCCCCGCGCCGGTTCGGCGCTGTGCGCGCCCGGCTCGCCGTCGGCGCCGCGGTGCTGGTCGTCGAAGTGCACCCGGACGTCGTAGGTCAGGTCGGTGCGGCGGGTCTGCAAGGCGCCGTGGTCGCTGCGGAACGTGTTGCTGGTCGTCCCGGAGGTGCGGGTCGTGCCGTGCTCGTCGCTGGCGCTGCGACCGCCGTGGAACTCGGGCCGGAGGTCGGCCCGGTCGCCGTAGGAGAAGCTCGGCTTGCCCGGGTCGGAGGCCTTCTCGCCCAGGCTCCAGTTCATCCCGAACGCGCCGGTGCCGGTGAGGTCCGTCGCGTGCTTGCCGCCGGTGGTGGTCGTCTGCTCGGTGGTGCGGCCGATCTCCTGCGAGACGATCTTCGACTCTTCGTCGGCCTTCTCGGACACCTCGGTGTCCGATCGCTTCGGCGGCTTGGGCTGGCCCGATTCGTCGGTTTCCGGCTCCGACCGGCGGGACGACTCGGCCTCGTCGCGGGGGGTGCCGGAATCGCCGTCGCCGCGCGAGGTCGAAGCCTCCGGGTCGAGGTCCGCGGTGGACAGGCGGGACGTGCCTTGCGTGGCGGTGATCTCGACCCGCGCGGAGTGCTCGCCGAACGCGTCGTGGAACTTCACGTCCTTCACGAGGGTGCCGCCGTCGAGCAGCACGTCGCCGTGGCGGGACAGGTTTCCGCCGCTGACGAGTTCCTCGACGTCGTGGCGCAGCTCGGAACCGATCTCGTCGGTGCGGCCGCGCCACTTCGGATGCTGATCGAGGGTCCCCGCGACGCTGTCGAACAGGGCCTGTCCGCCCTGCAACAGCGTCGCGCGCGGCCTGCGCTCCGGGACTCCGGTGACGTCGGTGGTGTTCTTGCCGTAGTCGCGCAGGATCTCCGGCGAGCTCAGCCGCGTGTCGCCCTGGTGGCGGCCCGCGCGGTGGTCGGTCCGGCCGTCACCGGTGCGGACGGTCACGTCGTGCAGCAGGTCGTGGCTGCTCTGCCGCCAGTTGTTGACCGGCGTGTGGTTGGAACCGGTGCCCAGCTCGGTCTTCGCGCCGGTGCTCGCCGTGGGCTGCGAGGTGAGGCCCTGGAACCCGCCGATCGCCTCGAAGGTCCGGAAGGCGGTCTCGGTGCCGCGCGGGAACATCGCGTTGAAGGTGAACGGTGCGTCGCGTGAGGTGGTGGCCGAGACCTCCTGGGAGGACTTGGCGACTTCCTTGTTCGGCCCCGTCTTGACGGTGCTCATCCGCGGGTCGCGCGGACCGGGGTTCGGCTGCCCGTCGCTCTTGGTGGGGTCGGAGGCGTTCACGGCGCGGCTCGCGGCGGAGCCCTCAGCCGGTTCGGCGGCCTTGGAACCGCCCGCCTTCGACGTGCCGGCCGTGGAACCGTCGGTCTTCGAGGTGCCGGCCGTGGAGGTGTCCACTGTGGAGGTGTCGTCGCCGGGGCGGGCCTTGGCGATGATCTCGATGGCGTCCTTGCCCTGGCCGTCGCTGAGCACCAGGCCGCGGCTGCCGTTGAGCGGCGTCCACTTGTCTTCGAGGGTGATGTTGGACAGGCCGTGCAGCAGCCGTTCGCGGCGCGCTTGCGGCACGCCCAGGTCGGTGAGCATCTCGTCCACGTCGGCGCGCAGCGTGCCGCCCTCGACGTTGTCGGCCTTGACGGCGCCGATGTTGCGCAGGTCCCGCAGGTGCTGGGTGCGTTCGCCGACCGGGGAGGTGAACGAGGTGCGGGTGGTGTCCACCGGCGGGTCGATGGTGATGATCGCGTCGCCGGAGCGCTCCGGGGCGCGGGACTCGCGACCGTCCTGCTCGGTGCGCTGCTGGTCCTGCTGCTGGTCCCGGTTCTGCTGGTCCTGCTGGTCGCGATCCTGCTGGCTCTGCTGGTCCCGGCTCTGCTGGTCGCGGTTCTGGTCCCCGGCGCGGTCCTCCGGAGCGTCGTCCCGGCTCTGGCGGCCGTCGCTCTGCGAGGTGTCCTCGACGCGGATCTCCGGCAGGTCGAGGTCGTCGCCGCGGGCCGATCCGGTGCCGGTCTCGCTGGCATCGTCGCGAACGAGGCCGTCGCCCAGTCCCTGTTCGGCGAGGTCGAGCGGATCCTGGTTCTGGTCCGGCCGGAGTTCCGGCAGTTCCAGGTCGTCGCTGTAGACGGACTCGCTGTCGTAGTCGCGGGTGAGCCCGTCCTCGGACCGGTTCCCGACGCCGTCGCCGAGTCCTTGCTCGGCGAGGTCGAGCGGGTCCTGGTTCTGGTCCGGCCGGAGTTCGGGGAGTTCGAGGTCGTCGCTGTAGACGGAGGAGCCGTCGTCTCGGACGAGGCCGTCGCCGAGTCCCTGTTCGGCGAGGTCGAGCGGATCGCGGTTCTGGTCCGGCCGGAGTTCCGGCAGTTCCAGGTCGTCGCTGTAGATCGAGGAGCCGTCGTCTCGGACGACGCCGTCGCCGTCGGACCGGTTCCCGGTGCCCTCGCCCGATTCCCGTTCGAGGAGTTCGGCCCGCAGCTCGGGCAGTTCCAGGTCGCTGAGCGCGGAGTCGTCGTCACGGGTGAGGTCGCCCTCGGCGTCCGCCCGCTGTTCGGCGGGGCCGCGCTCCTGGCCCTGGGCGTCGGAGTCCTGCTCGCGCGTGGGCTGCTCGACGGCGACCTCGTCGACGGCGCGACCGTCCACTGCGGACTCGTCCGGGCGGCGCACCGGCGCGCCCTCGGAGCGCGGTGGCAGGTCCTGCAGCTCGTAGGTCTCCGCGGCGCGCCCGGCGGGTTCCGCGGTGGTTCGAGCATCGGACGACTCTCCGGCCCGCACCCGCGCGGAGCCGTTCGAGTCGAACAGCTTGCTCATGTCGCGGAAGAAGTCGGTCGTCGCCGACCGCCACCGCTGCGAGCGCGAGGGCCTGCCGTCCTGGCGGGTGGAGTCCTCGGACCTGCTGCCGACGGGATCGCCGGTCCGGCCGCCCGGGAGGTGGTGCGGTGCGGCGCCGTCGGCGTCGACCGGGTCGAGTCCGACCGCGGGCCGGTTCCCGGCGCCGTCGTCGACGGTGATGTCGCCGTCGAAGATCCCGTCGTCGGACCCGAAGATCCGGTCCACGGCGCCGTTCATGGAGTCGCCGAAGTCGGACGCCGCCTGCGGCACGTCCGGCAGGTCCGAGTGCAGCGCCTCGGGCGGGCGTCCCGGCGCGAACCGGACCAGCGGTTCCCCGCCGATGTCGTGGCTGCCGATGATCAGGTCGTAGATGTTGCGCTCGTAGGTGCCGGGCAGCGTCTCCCAGTACCGGTGGGCGCCGTGCTGCACGCCCATGTCCTCGTCGACCATCTGCCGGACGTGGTCCTGGTAGGCCGAATCCGGCAGGACGCGGCCGTCGTTCGCGTCCCGGATGTTGAAGACGTCGTGGTCGCCCGCCACCGGCAGGTCGCCCACCGGCCGGTCGCCGCGCATCAGTTCCGGCCCGGTGCGGACCTGGCCGTCGACCACCCGGTACTGCCCCTGGTGCTCCAGGAGCCGCATCTTGTCGGACAGCTCCTGGTACTCGCGGAGGCGGAAGTCCGACCGCGCCTGCAACGCGTCCGCGGCCGGGTCCACCGGGTCGAGGCCCTCCGGCATCCGCGGCGCGAAGAAGCCGACCGAGCCGATGCCGTGCGCGGGCGCGCCCAGCTGCACGTCCAGCTCGTTGATCGTCTTGGCCTTGATGTCGATCGGCTTCGGGTAGGCGCCGTCCTTGAGCAGCCGCACCGAGTCCGGGTTGGTCGGGCGCACGTCGATGGCCAGGTTGTGGCGGTCGGCGTAGCTCTGGAGCCGCTGCTGGTTCTCGGTGGGGATGCCGTAGGTGCGCTCGATGACGTCGGGCGAGAGGTTCTCGCCCGGAGCCAACCGGTTCCAGCTCTGGTCGAGGCTTTCGCGCGCGGTGGGCGTCTCGCGCTCGATCTCCGAAGCTCTGCGGCCCTCGGGCTCCGGCGTCCGGTCCGACTCGGTGGTGTCGCGCGACGCGTCCAGCAGGTCCGCCTCGGACGGCCGCTCCATCTCGAAGGCGTTGCGGCCCGGCGTCTCACCCGGATCGGCCTCGCCGTCCCGCGGCGCGGTGGACGGCTGGCGCGCCGAGTCCTCCGTCGTGGTGTCCGGGGCGACGAACGAGTCGCCGGACCGGTCCCCGGTCGTCGCGCCGTCGCTGTTCAGCTCGGACGGCGCGGACGAGTAGCGGTGACCGCCGGAGTAGTACGGGTCGTAGGACCTGGACGGGTAGTACGAGTCGCGAGTGGAACCCGAGTAGGGGTCGCTCGTCGGCGGGGCGTAGTACTGCGCCGGCGGGGGCGGTGGCGGTGCGGGCGTCGAGTAGTACTGGACCGGCGCCGGTGCGGGCTGCTCGTAGTAGTGGCTGGAACGGCGGTGCCTGCGGTGGCCGGATTCCCGCTGCTCGTAGCCGTCGTAGTTCCGGCTGGAGCGTTCCCGGCCGCCACGGCCGCCGCCGTCGTAGGCGTCCCTGTTGCTGCCGTAGCCACCGCGATCGGTGCCGCCATAACCGCCACGATCGGTGCCGCCATAACCACCGCGATCGGTGCCGCCGTAGCCACCGCGATCGGTGCCGCCATAACCGCCGCCGGAACCGGAACCACCCGCATCGTCGTCGAGGTTGAGGTTCTCGAAGCCGAGGCTGCGCTCGTGCAGCGGAGTGACCCGGTCGATCGGCCGCCCGTACGGGTCGAGCTCGATCGACATGAACTGCGCGCCTTCGTAGATCGGACGGCGGTCCACCCGGCCGTACTGGGAGTCGACCCAGAGCACGTCGCCGTTGTGGTTGACGGCGTTGACGGCGTGCACGTTCCCGTTCGGCCGCTGGAAGATCACGATCGCCGACGAGCCGTGCCCGTGGCTGGTCAGCCGGTTCGCCACCGCGCCCAGCGTCACGTCCCGCGGCTCCGACGAGGTGCGCCATCCGGCGTTGAGCCAGTCGCCGCCGCGTCGTGAACCGGATTGCTCGACCGCGTTCGGGTTGATGTTGTTGTGGGCGTCGTACACCGGTGCCGCCACGGTCGGGCGGCCGTACCAGGTCGACAGGAACGACAGCGCGCTGTCGAAGCAGTTCGTGCGCCTGCCGCCGCGCGGCGGGCCGGGGTTGATCTGCTGCACCCAGCCCGCGCTGCCCGCGTCGGTCAACGTGGAGTTGCGCGGGTTGGAGCGGTTGAGCGCCCGCACCGGCCCGGCCAGCGCGAACGTCGCGCCACGCGGGTTCGGGAACAGCGCGGGAGCACCGGAGCGGTCCCTCGGGACCGACGCTTCGAGGCGCCGCTGGTGGCTGCTGCGCGGTCGTTCCAACTGGCCGGGGCCGTAGGTGCGGGTGTTCCGGACGTCGGTGAGCGGAGCGGCCGGGTTCTCGCTCGGGGGAGGTGCGGGGACCCGGTCGCGGGGAGTCGCCGCCGGCCGGTGCTCGGTCGGGTCGGTGTCGCGGGACTGGGTCTCGGTGCCGGGCGAGCGCTCCGGGCTCCGGCTGTTGTCCAGCACGGAGGAGATCTGGTCGAGGTTCTTGGGCGTCAGCGTCGGCGCGACCGCCTCGTCCGGGCTGCCCTTGCGGCCCTTGAACGCGTCGAGGCCCATGACGCCGGGCTCGTTGTCCCGGTTGAACAGCATCGACTTGTCGCGGTAGCCCTCGCCGAGCCCGAGGAAGTGCATGACCTCGTGGACCAGCGTCGCGCGCGGCTCGTCCTTGCCCCACGCGCCCTGCGTCGTGTTGCTGTGCTTGGTGATCCCGTTCTCGGCGGCCCGCTGCGCTTCCGCGTCGCTGACCAGGTTCACCACGTCGACCACGGCGTGCGGGTCGTTCCGGGTGAACTCGACGTTCACGTGGAACTGGTCGCCGTTGCCGAGGCGGTAGTGCCCGTTGATCTCGGTGTTGAGCGAGTTCCGGACCCGGTCGGCGACGGCCTGCATGTCGGCGCGGGTGATCCCGTCCTCACCGGGGCGCAGCCCCAGTCGCACGGTGAACTCGGAGACGTGGCCGCCGTCGCCCAGCGGGATGCGCCGGTGGTCGTAGCGGATCATCGTGCCCGCGCCGTCGAGGAGACCGGACTTCGGGCCCTTGAACCCGTGGACGCCGGGGTCGAACCGTTCGGTGCGGACCTCCGTCCACGGCGTCCTCTTGCGGGCGTCCTGCCACGTGGACGGCTCGCGGAACGGCTTGTCCCCCTTGGGATCGCGCGGCGGCCCCTTCGGCGGATCGTTCTTCGCGGCGTCATCGCCACGGTTGTTCCGAGCGTCCGGTTCGCCGTTGCGGCCGAGCGGGCCGCGAGTTTCCGGTCCGCCGAGGGGCACGACGGGCGTGACGCCGTCGCCGCGGCGGCCGGCGGTCGTCCCCGTCTCCGGGGTCGCGGTGGCGGTGCGCGGCGGCGCGGTGGCCGACGGGGTCGGGGCGGTGTGCGTGGGCGTGTTCTTGCCCGGTGCGCTCGGAGCGTTGTCCTTGGTGGTGCTGGAGGTCTCCGGGCGCTGGTCGCCGCCGGTGCGCGTGGTGCTGCCGCCGGATTCGGTGCTGACGTTGGGCTTCCCGCTCGCGGCGGGCTGCTGCGCCGGGGTGTGCGGGGTGCCGGTCGCGTTCGGGCTGGGGGTGTTCGCCGTGTTCGTGTTCGGCGTTCCCGTCTGGCCCGTCTGGCCCGTCTGCGGGGCCGTCGTCGGATTCCCGCCGCCGTGCACGGGCGCGACTCCGCCCAGCGGTGCGTTCGAGTTCTCCTGCACCGGAGTGACCGCGCCATCGTCACCGGAATCCCGGTCGACGGTCGAGTTCTGGTCAACCGAGGAGTTCCGATCGACCGTCGAGTTCTGATCGACCGAGGAGTTCCGATCGACCGTCGAGGACTGATCGACCGAGGAGTTCCGATCGACCGTCGAGGACTGATCGACCGAGGAGTTCCGATCGACCGTCGAGGACTGATCGCTCTGGCCGCGGGAAGCTCCGCCGTCCACGAGCCCGGAGTTCTGGCCGTTCGTCCCCTGGTCGACGTGCTGGGGGACGGGAGTCGTGGACTGCTGCGTCGTGTCGTTGGTGAGGCCGCCGTCGCCGATGCTGCTCGTAGGCGGCTGCGCGGGGAGGTTCGCGGTCTCGCTCTGCCGCGAATCGACGTCCGCGCTCTGCTCGCGGTTCGCCTCGTTCGGCGAGACGTCGCGGTCGGTGGTGCCGCCGTCGACGACACCGGTGACGGGCTGGTTCGACTGCTGACCCGGCGAGTCCTGCACCGCCCTCGGCGGAGCCTGATCCACCCCGACGCCCGTCCGCTCCTGAACCGGAGCGCTGTTGAGCTCGGTATCAGGCGACCCATTGCGAACCGAGTCACGCGAGCCGGACTGGCCGAGATCACGGGAACCGGACTCGTTGAAGTCACGCGAGCCGGACTCGTTGAAGTCACGCGAGCCGGACTCGTTGAAGTCACGCGAGCCGGACTCGTTGAAGTCACGGGAACCGGACTCGTTGAAGTCACGCGAGCCGGACTCGTTGAAGTCACGCGAGCCGGACTCGTTGAAGTCACGGGAACCGGACTCGTTGAAGTCACGGGAACCGGACTCGTTGAAGTCACGGGAACCGGACTCGTTGAAGTCACGGGA